>NZ_JBFBAZ010000033.1:0-71780 GCF_040682475.1 Hamadaea sp. NPDC051192 | reverse complement strand
TGCAGTCCCAGTTGGGCGAAGTGGCGGGCGGCCTCGGACCCGATCAATCCGGCCGAGCCGGTAACCAGCGCAACACTCACCGTTAATACTCCTGGCCTGCGTCTTCGGGGCACGGGGACACCGGACAGCATAGCCGCGGAGCAGGTGCGGGCAACCGGCCGGGATTCATCGACGAAGTCCCGGAGGAGGTACAGCTGTCGGGTTGCCGACCCGGCGTCCTGGCATACAGTAAGGGCGCCGAGCCGCAGCTCGACGCCCTTACTAGCGGTGGGGAAGGAGGGAGTTGAACCCTCACGCCCTTTCGGGCACACGGACCTGAACCGTGCGCGTCTGCCATTCCGCCACTTCCCCGGAAGTGAACAGCCGGCACAGCTTACGCTATGCATGCTGTCACCGCCAACCAGGTTGCTTCAACAGCAGAACCAACGGCGAGAATTCACCGTTTGGGCCTGGTAGCGGCGCGGGGAGAAGATTAGCACGACGATCTCGGGCGGCCGAATCGGCCGGTCGGTGAGGCAGGGTGGATTGGGGCGCAGACGTGACGGGTGGCGGGCGGATAGCATCATGTCCTCGGAACCCGAGGAGGACCGGTGAGCGTGCTGCAACGCTTTGAGAAGAGGCTGGAAGGCCTGGTGGAGGGCGCCTTCGCGAAGGTGTTCAAGGGTGTCGTCCATCCCGTGGAGATCCTGAACGCCATGCAGCGGGAGGCCGAAGCCCACAAGGCGATCCTTGCGGGCGGCCGCACGCTGGTGCCCAATCGCTATGTGATCGATCTCTCGCCTTACGATCACAGCCGCCTGGCGCCGTACGCGGCTGCCCTGGCGCAAGAGCTGGCGCAGTCGCAGGCCGAGTTCATCGGAGAACAGGCCTGGACCGTCTACGGCGACGTGATCGTGGAGATCGAGCGCGGCGACGGGCTCGACACCGGAATGTTCCGGGTGACCGCGGAAGTCTTCACCGGCGCCGAGCCGGGTGGCGGCTACGCCGAACCCGCCTACGAGGCGCCGCCGCCGGCGTACCAGGGCTACGACCAGGGTGGCTACGGCCAACCGCCGGCCGGGGCGCGGAACGTGCGGCTGGTCTCGGCGGACGGCCGGACCTACCCGGTCGCGATCGGCTCGACCGTGATCGGCCGGGGCGATCAGGCGAACCTGCGCCTGCCCGACGTCGGGATCTCGCGCCGGCACGCCCGGATCGACTACGACGGCGGTCAGGTAGTCCTGACCGACCTCGGGTCCACGAACGGCACGATGGTCAACGGCCAGCGCATCTCGGCCGTGGCTCTCAACCCGGGTGACATGGTTCAAATCGGCACGACCACGCTGACCTTCCGCGTGGACGGCTAGCGGCCGTGCCGGAATTCGTTCTCGCCGCCGCCCGGTTCGGCTTCCTCATCCTGCTGTGGATCTTCGTGTTCACGGTGGTGGGCGTCATCCGCCGGGATCTCTTCGCCGGGGCGCGTGCGTCCCGGCTCGTCGCTGCGCCCCGCGGGGTGGGCGCGGCGGCGGCGGGACCGTCCCGACCGGCCAAGGTCAAAAAGGGCCGGGCCGCGCATCAGTTGGTGGTGACGGCGGGCGCCCTCGCGGGCACCCGTCTCACGCTGGGCGAGTCGCAGATCACGATCGGACGGGCCGAGGATTCCACGCTCGTCATCACCGACGACTACGCCTCCGCCCGGCATGCCCGGCTGGTTCCGCGGAACGGTCAGTGGTTCATCGAAGATCTAGGCTCGACAAACGGCACTTATCTGGACCGGAACAAGGTGACCAGTCCTACCCCCGTACCCCTTGGCGTGCCGATCCGGATCGGCCGCACTGCCCTCGAGTTGCGACCATGACCCTCACCCTGCGCTACGCGGCCCGCAGTGACCGCGGCCTGATCCGAGACGGCAACCAGGATTCCGTCTACGCCGGGCCGCGGCTGCTCGCCGTCGCCGACGGCATGGGCGGCATGGCCGCCGGTGACGTCGCGAGCAACATCGTCATCGGAGCGATGGCCCCGCTCGACGAGGACGTCCCGGGCGATGCCCTGGTAGACGCCCTCCGCGGCGCCGTCGAAGCCGCCAATCAGCAGCTTCGCGACACGGTCGACGCCAATCCCCACCTGGAGGGGATGGGCACGACGCTCACCGCGATGCTCTTCACCGGTACCAAGATCGGCCTCGTCCACATCGGCGACTCGCGGGCGTACTTGTTGCGCGACAACGAGTTCGCGCAGATCACCAAGGACGACACCTACGTGCAGATGCTGGTCGACGAGGGCCGCATCTCCGCCGAGGAGGCCAGCAGCCATCCGCAGCGCTCCCTATTGACCCGGGCCATGGACGGCCGGGACGTCGAGCCGGAGTACTCGGTGCGGCAGGTCCTGCCGGGCGACCGCTATCTGATCTGCTCGGACGGCCTGTCCGGCGTGGTCAGCGCGGAGACCATCGGCGAGACCATGCGCGAGTACGTCGACCCGTCCCAGTGTGTCGATCGGCTCATCGCGCTCGCGCTGCGCGGCGGCGGCCCCGACAACATCACCGTGATCGTCGCCGACGCCCACGACGAGGACATCGTCGAGGACGTGCCGGTGGTCGGCGGTGCGGCGGCCCGGGACCGCGGGAACGAGAGCTCCGGCGGCGAGTCGACGCCGGCCGCTCGGGCGGCCTCGCTGACCGCTGCCAACGCGGCACCCCGTCCAGCCGCCCCGGCGGAGGCGCAGAACTCCTCGGACGAGGACAACCGGCCCCGCCGGCGTCCCTGGCTGACCGTCGGGATCCTGGTGGTGCTGGTCGGCATCCTCGGCGGGCTGTTGTACGCGGGATGGCACTACACCCAGTCGCAGTTCTACGTCGGCGTCACCGAGGACGGCTACGTCGCCGTCTTCAAGGGCGTACCGGGGTCGATCGCGGGGCTGAGCCTGTCCGAGGTCGACACCGAGAGCCAGGTCAAGGTCGACGCGCTGACCCAGGTCGCACAGGACCGCGTACGCAAGGGCATCGCCGCCGCGACCGAGACCGAGGCCCAGCAGATTCTGGTCGGTCTGACCAGCGACAGCCCGACGAACCCCAACCTGCTGCCGAGCTGTACGCCGTCCGCCACCGCCTCGGCGACCGCGTCGGCCGTGCCGACCACGGGTGCGACCTCCACTGCGGCGGCCACCACTTCCCCCTCTTCGAACGACGGCGCGCTGAGTCCGGCCCCCTGCCGCTCGTAGAAACTCCCACCGTGAGGATGCTGTGACCGCTGCCGCCGTCTCCCCGCCCGTCGCCGCGCCCCCGGCGGCGGGGAAGCGTGCGCGCCGGGCCCGCCGCACCGAGCTGATCCTGCTGGTCCTCGGCATGATCGTCGTGGTCGGTTATCTGGCCGCGGCCGAGGCGAACCTCCTCGACACGATCACGCCGGACTTCTGGGCGCCGGCGGGCATCCTGGGCGTGATCTACGCCGCGATGCACGTCGTCATCCGCGTGCGGGCGCCGTACGCCGATCCGGTGATCCTGCCGGTGGTGGCGACCCTCAACGGCCTCGGCGTGGTCTTCCTGCGGCGGCTGGACCTCGGCCGGGCGAAGACGGGCGAGCGGGCCGACTTGTCGATCTTCGCCGGCGAGGGCGGCCGGCAGCTGCTTTGGACGGCCATCGCGGTCGCCATGGCGGCGGCGCTGCTCTGGTTCCTCACCGACCACCGGACGATCTCCCGGTACGCCTGGACGCTCGGCTTCGTCGGCATCATCCTGATGATGCTCCCGGCCATCCTGCCGAGGCGGTTCTCCGAGGTCAACGGGGCCAAGCTGTGGATCAAGCTGGGGTCGTTCTCGATCCAGCCCGGTGAGTTCGCCAAGCTGATGCTCGCCTCCTTCTTCGCGTACTACCTGGTACGCAAGCGAGAGGTCCTGGCGCTGGCCAGCAAGCGGGTGCTCGGGATCGACTTCCCCCGGGGCCGCGACCTGGGCCCGATCCTCGCGGTCTGGGTGCTCAGCCTGGTCGTCCTCGTCTTCGAGAAGGACCTCGGCACCGCACTGCTCTACTTCGGCCTGTTCATCGTGATGCTCTACATCGCGACCGAACGGGTCAGCTGGCTGCTCATCGGTCTGATCCTGTTCTTCGGCGGCGCCTTCCTCGCGTACTTCCTGGGCAAGGTCATCGGTGGTCCGTTCGCCAACTTCTACGACCGGGCCAACATCTGGCTCGACCCGTTCAGCGGGGACCGGCCCTACAACGAGGGCTATCAGCTGGTGCAGTCGCTGCTCGGGCTGGGCACCGGTGGCTTGTTCGGCACCGGTCCCGGCGCGGGGTCGCCCAGCCAGGTCCCGGAGGTCCGCAACGACTTCGTCTTCGCCGGGATGGGCGAGGAGATCGGGCTCATCGGGCTCACCGCGCTGCTGTGCCTCTACCTGCTGATCGTCGTCCGCGGTCTGAAGTCGGCGCTCGGCGTACGCGACTCCTTCGGCAAGCTACTCGCCGGTGGCCTGGCGTTCACCCTGGGTTTGCAGGTGTTCGTCATCGTCGGCGGGGTGAGCCGGCTGATCCCCCTCACCGGCCAGACCACGCCCTTCCTGTCCGCCGGTGGCTCCTCGCTGATGGCGAACTGGCTGCTCATCGCGATCTTGTTGCGGGTCTCCGACGCGGCCCGAGCGCCGCTCGGAGCGCCCGGCGGGATGATCCGGCCGCCGGTGGCGACGCCGGCGCCCGGCCGAGCGCCGGTCGGCACGGCCGCCGCTCCCGCCGGCGCGCTGCGACCTGCTCCGCCGGCCGGCCCGGGCCAGCAGCACCAGCCGACATACCCGCAGGGGCCGGGAACCCCGAGCGGCCCTCCGTCCGTCTCACCTGGCGTGCCCGCCCCGCTGCCCGGCACGGCCGAGCAGCCGATCATCGGCGGTGAGGCCGGTGACATCGACGCCGACGCCGAGACGGAAATGATCGACTCGCCGTCCCGCCCGAAGGAGAACCCGTGAACGCCCCACTACGCCGCGTCGGAGTGGTCGCGATGGTCCTCTTCGGCCTGCTGTTCGCGAACCTGAACTTCGTGCAGTGGCACAAGGCCAATGACTATCGGACCAGCCAGTACAACGGCCGGGTGCAGGTCGCCGAGTACGACCGGCAGCGCGGCGTGATCCAGGTCAGCGGCAAACCCGGAGCGCAGTCGATCACCACCGACGACAGCCTGAAGTTCCTCCGGCAGTACCCGTACAAGGCCGAGTTCGCCCACGTCATCGGCTACAAGCCGGTCAACGGCGAGGCGACCGGCATCGAGTACATCGAGAACGAGTTCCTCGCCGGGACGAGCGATCAGCTGTTCGCCGACCGGCTGCGCGACCTCTGGTCGAACGAGAAGACGCCCGGCGGCAACGTCGTGACCACGCTGTCGCTGCGCGCGCAGCAGACCGCGTACAAGGAGCTGCTGAACAACGCGAGCGACGCCAAGGTCGGCTCGGTGGTGGCCCTCGACCCCACCACCGGTGCGGTGCTCACCATGGTCTCCACGCCGAGCTATGACCCGAACCTGCTGGTCAGCCATGACACCAAGGCGGCCAACTCGGCGTACGACAAGCTCGCCGCCGACCCGAGCCAGCCGCTGCTGAACCGCGCGGTCAAGGAGACGTACGCGCCCGGCTCCATCTTCAAGGTGATCGACTCGGCCGCCGCTCTCGAACGCGGCTACACGATGAACACCTCGATCCCGGCGGGCTCCTCCTACACCGCGCCCGGCACGACCCACGCGATCAAGAACGCGGCGCCCTCGATCTGCCCGGAGGCGCAGGTCACCCTGATCGAGGCGCTGACGGAGTCGTGCAACACCGGCTTCGCCCAGTTGGGCGTGGCGCTCGGACCGCAGGCCCTCGCCGACACCGCCGAGTCCTTCGGCTTCGGTGACGACAGCCTGCGGGTCGGGCAACTCGGCAAGGACAACGGGATGCTGGTCGCCCCGAGTCAGGTGGGCAAGCTGACCACCGACAGCGGCGGCCCGGACCAGCCGATCATCGCCCAGTCGGCGATCGGCCAGGCCGACGTGCGGGTCACGCCGATGCAGGCGGCGCTCATGGCGGCGACCGTCGCCAACGGCGGGGTCCAGATGCGGCCGTATCTCGTCCAGCAGTTGCTCGGTCCGGACCTCACGCCGTACGACATCGCCTCGCCGCGGCAGCTGCGGACGGCCTGCACTCAGGGCGTCGCGCAGAGCCTCCAGGCGATGATGATCAGCGTCGTGGAGAACGGCACGGGCAGGAAGGCACAGATCGACGGCTACGTCGTCGGCGGTAAGACCGGCACGGCCCAGAACGCCGAAAATGCGAAGGACCACGGTTGGTTCATCGGCTTCGCGATGAAGGACGGCAAGCCCCTGGTGGCGGTGGCCGTGCTGCTGGCGAACGCCGGTTCGGGGGGTAGCGGCGAGGCCGCACGCATCGGCGGACAGGTCATGAAGGCCGTCATCGCCGACCGGGGAGGTAAGTGATGGTGTCCCCAGGGACGCTGCTGAGTGGGCGATACCGGCTCGACGAGCGGATCGCCACCGGCGGCATGGGCGACGTATGGCGGGGGACCGACGAAACACTCGGGCGCACCGTCGCGATCAAGATCCTGCTCCCGGCGCTCCTCGAAGAGCCCGGGTTCTCAGAGCGCTTCCGGTTGGAGGCGCGCACCATGGCAACGATCAACCACCCTGGCGTCGTCGACATCTATGACTACGGCAGCGATCAGCAGGTGGCCTATCTCGTGATGGAGTATGTGGAGGGAGACGCGCTCTCGCGTACTCTCGCGCGCGTCGGGCGGCTCACGCCCGCGCGCACCATGGCGCTCATCGCCCAGGCCGCGGAGGCCCTGGAAGCCGCGCACCTCAAGGGGATCGTCCATCGCGACGTCAAACCCGGCAATCTGCTGGTACGCGCGAACGGCACCCTCGTGCTCACCGACTTCGGCATCGCCCGCTCCGCGGTCGCCTCGCAGTTGACGGCGGCCGGCGCAGTGCTCGGCACGGCGTCGTACCTGGCGCCGGAGCAGGCGTCGGGGCAGACGGCGACGACGGCGTCCGACATCTACTCGCTCGGCGTCGTGGCGTACCAGTGCCTGTCGGGGCGGCGCCCGTTCGACGGGGACAACCCGATCGAGATCGCGATGAAGCACGTCCGGATGACGCCGCCCGCGTTGCCGCCCGACGTGCCGCCCGCCGTACGCGCGATCGTCGAACGCGCGATGGCGAAGGACCCGTCGGCTCGGTGGCCCAGCGCGGCGATCTTCGCGGCCGCATCGCGGCAGGCAGCTGCCGTCCTCAGCAGCGAACAGTCCGGCCGGGCGGCCTCGCCGAGCGCACCCGTGTCGCCGGTGCCCTATTCGCCCGCGCCGTCGTCGCCGGGTCGTCCGCCGGTTCGCCCCGTGACGGGCAGCCCGGTCGGGAGCGGCGTCGGCACCGGCGTGCCGCAACGCGTACCGGGGCAGCCGGGCCAGCCGATGCGACCGGCCGCCCGGGTCAGTGTTCCGGCAGGTCCGGCCCCTGTCTCGCCGTTGGGGGCCACCGGTGTCGCGACCGGTCCGCGCACGACTACGGGGTACGCTGCCCCTCAGGCCCCGAGTAGCGGGGGCTGGCGTACCTTTTGGATGATTTTGTTGGTTTTTCTGGCTATGGCTGCCATCGTGGCCATTGCCGCGTTCATCGGGTACACCGTCACCCGGAACACGACGGCGAGTGGTACGGCTCACACATCCACCGTCACGAACGTGACAAGACAGGCAAACATTTGGCAAGCTGACTCGGCCCGAGCAAATCTGGCCGAGACTTCGGCCGCGACCGCGGTGAGGGCGATCGCGACCGACACGGCAGGATCTCTGGTCCTGGCGCCGACGAGCGAAGGACGACGGACGAGATGACGCAGGCCCGGCTGCTGGGTGGCAGGTACCAGGTCGGCGAGCTGCTCGGCTACGGCGGCATGGCGGAAGTGCACCGCGGGCGCGATCTGCGCCTCGGCCGGGACGTCGCGATCAAGATGCTCCGCACCGACCTCGCCCGGGACAACACCTTCCAGATGCGCTTCCGGCGGGAGGCGCAGAACGCGGCCGCCCTGAACCACCCGGCGATCGTCGCCGTCTACGACACCGGCGAGGAGCGCGCGCCGACCGGCGAGGCCCTGCCCTACATCGTCATGGAGTTCGTGCCGGGCCGGACGCTCAAGGAGGTGCTCGCCGCCGAAGGGCGCCTGATGCCCCGCCGGGCGCTGGAGATCACCGGCGACATCTGCGCCGCCATCGAGTTCAGCCACCGGCACGGCATCATCCACCGCGACATCAAGCCCGGCAACGTCATGCTGACGCCGCAGGGCCAGGTCAAGGTGATGGACTTCGGCATCGCCCGCGCGCTGGCAAGCGGCGCGACGACGATGACGCAGACCTCGGCGGTCATCGGCACCGCGCAGTACCTGTCGCCGGAGCAGGCCCGCGGCGAAGCCGTCGACGCCCGATCCGACGTGTACGCCACCGGCTGCGTACTCTTCGAACTTCTCTGCGGGCATCCGCCGTTCGTCGGCGATTCGCCCGTCGCCGTGGCGTACCAGCATGTTCGTGAAGACCCGCCGCCGCCCTCGAACACCAACCGGGACGTGACGCCGGACATCGACGCGGTCGTCCTCAAGGCGCTGGCCAAAAATCCCGCGAACCGCTACCAGTCCGCCGCGGAGATGCGTGCGGACGTGCTGCGCGCGGCGAACGGGCGGCCGGTTCTCGCGACGCCCGTGATGCGCGAGGACGAGACCCTGCCGCTGAACGCCGCGACGCGCACGGGTGCGGCGCGCAACGGCGCCCGTGTCGGTACGCCCAAGCGCAAGAAGACGTCGGGCGCGCTCATCGCGTTGCTGTCGTTCCTCGGCGTTCTGGCCGTGATCGCCGTGACCGTCGGCCTCGTGCTGCTCAACCAGCCGACCAGGGTCGGCGTGCCGTCGGTCGTCGGCAAGACGTACGCCGAGGCGCAGTCCGAGCTGACCACGCTCGGCTTCAAGACGAGTCCGGGCGAACCGATCACCAGCGACACCTGTGACAAGGACAAGGTCGCGAACCAGACGCCGAAGGGCGGGCAGAAGGCCGACAAGGACTCGACGGTGACGCTCCAGGTCTGCACCGGGCCGGGCCAGGTCCAGGTGCCGAACCTGGACGGGCTCACCAAGACGGCTGCGGAGCAGTTGCTGACCCAGTTCGGTCTCAAGGCGGAGTTCAAGCCGGTCGACAGCGACAAGCCAGCGGACTCGGTGATCTCCTACAGCCCCGGCAAGGGCACGACCGTGGAGAAGAACTCCACGGTGACGGTGCAGATCTCCAGGGCCAACCGGGTCGCCGTGCCCGACGTCGTCGGCATGCGAGACACCGAGGCTTGCGCCAAGCTCAAGGAAGCCGGGCTCACCTGCCAGATCACCCAGGGCAAGGCAGTCTCCGATCCGAGCAAGGCCGACCTGGTGAGCAGCCAGAACATCAAGAAGGACACGATCGTCGAAAAGAACACGAAGGTCGTGATCCGGGTCGACTACCTCGAGGAGACCAACCCGACGGAGACCCCGTCGCCGGCCCCGACGACGACGGGCTGAGTCGAGGCCGTTTCTCAGGCCGCGAAGGCGGCCAGGCGACGCTCGTCGACCTCGGCCGCCAGCGCCTTCGCCGGTTCCAACGCGTCCCGGAAACCGCAGGCGGCGAGCCAGTTCGCCAGCATGAGATGGCCGCCCTCGGTGAGGACGGACTCGGGATGGAACTGGACGCCCTCGATCGGCAGCGTCCGGTGCCGCATGGCCATCACGACGCCACGGCCGCCGTCGGGGGCGACCGTCCATCCGGTCACCTCGATCTCGTCCGGCAGCGTGGACTCCAGGACAGCCAGCGAGTGGTAGCGCGTGGCGGTGAACGGCTCCGGCAACCCTTCGAGTACGCCCGCGTTCAAGTGCGTCACGAGCGAGGTCTTGCCGTGCAGGAGCTCCGGCGCGCGGTTCACCGTCGCCCCGAAGGCCGCGCCGAACGCCTGGTGACCGAGGCATACGCCGAAGATCGGCACGTCGCCGCCGCATTCACGGAGAACGTCGAGGCAGATCCCCGCACTCTCCGGCGCGCCGGGGCCGGGGGAGAGCAGGATGCCGTCCGCGCCGAGCCGGGCCGCCTCGGCGACGCTGATCTCGTCGTTGCGGCGTACGTCGCACTCGACGCCCAACTGGCCGAGGTACTGCACCAGGTTGTAGACGAACGAGTCGTAGTTGTCGATCACGAGAACGCGCATGGTCACCCCACCGTGCTCGGGGACGGAATCGAGGTCGCCGACGGACCGGCGGAATGCGTCGGCACCGGGTTGTTGGTCTCGGTGTCGTAGGGGATCACGTCCTGGCCCGGGACGATCTCGCCGACCTGGACGTCGTCGAAGGGCAGCAACGGCTCGGCCCAGGGGAACGCGAAGAACCACATCAGGGCGCACAGCCCGGCGACGGCGGCCACGCACGTCGAGAGCCGGACCCAGAGCGGTCCTGGCAGGTGTCGCCAGATCCACGCGTACATCTCTGCTCAGCCCTTCAGTTCCGCGGGCGGGCCGTCGGCCCGGGGCCGCTCGGATCCGTCGACCAGGGCGGCGTGAATGATCAGCCGCTGGTAATTGTCCCACTTGGGGTTACAGGTGGTCAGGGTCAGGAATCGGTCCAGGGACACGGTCGGATTCCCTGGCGTCACCTTGTCGTTGGTCGCCTTGGCGGCCGCCTTGACCTCGGGCGGGTTCGGCGAGACCACCTCGACCTGGGTCGGTTTGACGATCCGGGTCTTCACCACCGCGTAGACGTACCAGGTTGTTCGGGTCTCGACGACGATCTTGTCGCCGACCTGCAGTTTGTCCAAGTCCCAGAAGACCGAGCGCATCCGGTGTCCGGCCATGGAGAAGTTGCCGTCCTGGCCCGGCATCGCGCTCTTCGGGTAGTGGCCGGGCGCGTACCGGATGTCGGCCGGGCTGACGCCCTGGACGACGACCCAGTGCTTGTCGAGCCGGGGGATGTACAGCCGGGCGATCGCGTCGCCGGGCGGTGCGGCCAGCGTATTCGTGGCCGGGCTACTGCTCGGCGAGCTGGTCGGGGTGTCCCAGGCCTGGGCCAGCTGCTGATTGAGGTCGTTCTGGTGGGAGTCGACGATCGCCGCCTTGCCCCACACCTCGTACGCCGCGAAGAGAAGCAGCACGAGGCCACAGGTGATGAGCAGCTCACCCGTCGTCCGCAGGGTGGTCCGGATCACCGATCCGACGGTGACCCGGGTGTAATCGGCGTACGCGGAGGCGTAGACGTCCTTGCGGCGAACGGCGCGGATGGGCGCTCCGGAGTCGTCCCGGTCACGGGCCGGCTTGTCGGCGTCGTCGGAGTCGGCCGGGGCCACGTCGGGGATCTTGCCGATCAGCGACGTCTCGTCGACGCGCGGGATGATCGTGGTGGCGTCGGCGGCCGGAATACGCGGAATCGTGGTCGTCGCGTCGTCCGCGACTGGCTGGCCGCTCACCGGCTGGCTGCTGACTGGCTGTCCGCTCACCGGCTGACCGCTGACCGGCTGGCTGCTCACCGGCTGACCGCTGACCGGCTGGCCGCTTACTGGAGCGGCGCTCACTGGCATCGGACCTGGTGGCGGCGGGCTCGCCGGAGCGGGCCTCGGCGGCATCGCTGCGGCCGGCGGCACGACAGGCAGAACTGTCGTCGCATCCGCCGCTTCCGGCCGACCCGCTGGCACTGGACCCGGCGCTGGCCGGCCCGGGCTCATGGGCTGTGCCGGGCTCACTGGAGGTGCCGGACTCGCCGGTTGCGCTGAGCTCGCGGGCTGTGGTGGGCTCACCGGCTGCGGCGGGCCGGCCAGCGGCGCCCACGGGCTGACTGGCTGTCCAGGGCTGACTGGCTGACCTGGGCTGACTGGCTGACCTGGGCTGACCGGCTGACCTGGGCTCACTGGCTGACCTGGGCTGACCGGCTGAGCCGGTCGCGTCGGCTGCCCAGGGCTTACCGGTTGCCCGGGGTTCACCGGGTGCTCGGCGCTTACCGGTTGCCCGGGGCTCACCGGCTGCGCTGGATCGACGGACTCCCCGGTGATCCGCGGGATGATCGTCGTCTCGTCGTTGGAATCGGGGGCGCGGTGCCGGCTCATCGGGCCACCTCGGCGTGGGTGAGATCGGTGGACCCCGTGTACGCGGGTGCGACGATCTCCGATTCGGAGACGACCTGGTAGCCCAGCCCGTAGTCGCGGACGGCGTCCTGGAAGGCGCGTACGCCAGGCTCGGCGTCGAGAGCGGCGCGGAGCCGGCTCGGGTCGCCGATGGCCTTGATGACGAAGGGCGGGGAGTAGACCTGGCCCTCCAGCAGGATGGTGTTCCCGACGCAGCGGACCGCGCTCGTCGAGATGATGCGTACGCCCATGATCGTCATCGCCTCCGCGCCGCCGGCCCACAGTGCGTTGACCACGGACTGGACGTCTTGCTGGTGGACGACCAGGTCGTCGTTGGTGGCCCCGTCCGGGCGGCTGTTGCCGGCACTGGCCGGCGCGTCGTTGAGGCGGACGGTGAGGCCGGGACCTTTGAGCGCGGTCAGCCCGGCCGCCCGGCGGCGGGCCTCGGCCTGTGCGCGCGCCTGCGCGATGGGGGTGTCCGAGCCGGCCAGATTGCCGGTCAAGTCATCGACCTCGGTACGCAGTCGCGAGGCGGTCGCTTGTTCCTCAGCGATTCGCGCCTGTTGTTCGGTGATCACCTGAGCCATTTGCGGTCGGCGATCTTCCCGGAGGTCGGTCCCGGAGGCGATGTTCGCGCTGGTGGTGAACAACACCCCCGCCGCGACCATGATCGCGGGTACGCCGACAGACCAGCCGAGGGACCTCCCGGCACGGCGGCGAGGCCGTAGGATACCCACTGCTCGCCCAACCGCCCGACGCCACGACGAGGAGCCGGATGTGTACTCCACCACTCCCCCTTCTCGTCATGGCGTGTCGATGTGACTACGCTAGCTGTTGAACATTATTCAGGCCGGTCCGCGCCGTCATCCTCCGGTGCGGTGACCCGGTCCCGGAATTCGGGTCAAACCAGCCCCAGGGAGAACTACGGTGCCGAAGTCGCAGGTCCGCAAGAAGAAGGTCTACACGCCGCCGACCGACGTGCGGCCCACCGCTGCGATGGCCGACAAGCGGCCGAGCCCGATCTGGCTGCCGATCACCGCAGTGACGCTGATTGTTCTGGGTATCGCCTGGCTCGTCGTCTACTACCTCTCGCAGGGGGAGTATCCCGTACTGAGCTGGAACTACTGGAACATCGCGGTCGGTTTCGGGGCGATGGTCGTCGCGCTCGGCCTGCTCTCCAAGTGGCGTTGATCCGGTCATAGTCACGAAAAGGCCCCACAGCGCTGCTGTGGGGCCTTTTCTTTCCGCTGTCTGGTCTGCTACTTGCGGGCCAGCTTCGGCGGGCAACCCTTGCTCGGGACGGAGAAGATCGGGTAGGCCGACTTCTGGCACGAGAGCGGGGTGTACGGGGCGATCGCCAGCACAACCCAGTCCCCGGCGACGCCGGTGTTCGTCACAGCGCGAACCTTGATGGTCTGCGCCGCGGCGGGTGCGGTCGTGGTCACCGTGAAGCCGGTCTGCGTACCCGGGACCGAGGTCGGTCCACCCGTCAGCGCCGGCGTGTACTCGACCGACCAGTGGTCCAGCGACTGCCCAGCCGGCAGGTACGCCGCGGCCAGCGTGCTGACGACGACGTTCGTTCCGTCGTAGTACGCGTACCCGGTGGGCGCGGACGGCCGCGCGGCACACGTGTACGCCCGGAAGTCGTCGAGATACCAGTCGTACGAGTTCGTGTTACCGGCGTTGACCGCCAGGACGAAGCGGAGCCGCACCGACTTTCCGGCCCAGCTCGTGAGGTCGAGCCGGACGTCGGAGTACCCCTTCGTCTGGGCGAGCTGAGCGGGTCCGACCGCGGCGGGCAACGCGGCCCAAGCGCCGCCGTCGACGCTGGCCTGGACCCTCGTCGAGGCGCCGGTGCTGGCGTCGAGCGTGGCCTGCTGGAAGTGCACATAGGTGTTGCCCGTCGCCGGAACCGTGATGGATTTCGGCATCGTCGCGGTCGTGCCGTTCCCGGTCGTGCTCGGAGTCCAGCCGTTCAGCGAGCCGGTGCCGACCGCGGCGTACTGGTACCGGGCCACGTCCGACGGGATGTTCAGCCAGTTGTAGGTGTTGCTGACCGGCCAGGTGCCCGGCTTCTCGAAGCCGTCGTAGTAGATCGTGTCGATGGGCTGGGCTGCCGACGTGGGGCACAGGGCGACCTTGGTGAGGCCCGCTGCCGCCTGGTTCCGCATGCCGGTCTGGCTGATCACGGGCTCGAGGTTGGCGCAGTCGGTCGAGGTGAAGCCGAAGTGGCCGACGAGCTGCGTACAGGCGGAGGTGAGCGCCGTCGCCAGCGTTCCGTAGTCCGCGGCGGACGGCAGCAGGTGCATGACTCGCCACCACAGCTGCGCCGACTTCGCGTTGCCGATGCCGTTCGGCCCGGCGGCGATCAGGTAGGCCGCGTAGTTCGCGACGCCCGAGTTGTAGTGCACGCCGCCGCTGTCGGCCTCGCCAGTGAACCAGTACCCGTCGCCGACCGACTGCGGCTGCCCGTACGCCCAGGGGTTGTTCATGCTGCGCAGCGTCCCGATCGAGCTGGGGAGGTCCTCGCCGAGCTGCCACTTCAGGCTCGGGTTGGCCTCGTTCACCGCGGTGTACTGCTGGTCGACGAACTCGCCCATGATGTCCGAGAGCGCCTCGTTGATGGCGCCCGACTGGTACGCGTACAGCAGGTGCGAGGAGTACTCGGTCACCCCGTGCGTGTACTCGTGGGCGACCACGTCGTCGGTGGCGAACCCGTCGCCGAAGACGAACTGGGTGCCTTCCCAGAAGGCGTTCTGGAACGGGCACTGAGCCACGTCACAGACCCGGACGGTGGCCTGCAGCTGGGCGCCGCGGCCGTCGAACGAGTCGACGCCGAAGTTCGCCTTGTAGAAGTCGTAGGTCGCGCCGAGCATGTCGTACACCTTGTTGACCTCGGCGACGGTGCTGACCGCAGCGCCCTCCTTGCGCGTGGTGCTCTTCGCGCCCAGGGCGGTCGACGGCGTGCAGCGGTAAGCCGCCGCGTTGTCGGTGTCCACCTTCGTCCCGGCGAGGTCGCAGACGATCCGGTTGCGGGCGCTCTGCCGGTCCGACATGGTCAGCCGCGCGGTGCCGTCGAGCGCGTCCACGAGCACCGTCGCGACGTCGCCGCCGTCGGTGGCCGTGATCGCGACCTGCCAGGTCGGGCGCAGGCTCGCGGCGCCCGGTGCGCCGATCAGCGTCGGGTCGTACAGCGCCAGCTTCGGCTGGCCGGCCTTCAAGGTCGAGGCCGGTACGCCGGTCTCCGTGGCGGCTGCGGTCAGTGCCGTCGTCGCCGCGGCCGCGGCCGGAACGGTCGCCTTGGTGCTGACCGGGGAGAGCCCGGACGTCTCGGCGATCGCCGACCGGACCTGCTTGCCGTGGCTGGTCACCACGACCTGGCCGCCCAGGATCGGCAGTCCGCCGGCCGTCTGCTGGTAGCGGTTGACCGTGTCGCCGCCGGGCAGCGCCGCCGTCTGCGTCTTGCTCAGCGAATGCGCGTCGGTGAGACCGAAGGCGGCCGCGTACCGGACGGTGAACGCGTCCGCTCCGCCAGTGGTCAGTGACTTTCCGGTGGCCGCGGTGGCGGCCGTGACCGCTCCGTCGGCGGCGACGACGACGGTGTTCTTCCCGCTTCCGGACGTACGCAGTTCCCGGATGCCGGCCGAGGCCGACATCGATCCCTTGGGCGGCGTCTGGCTGCGCTGGCCGCCGGTCGAGGTGTTCGAAGTGGTCGAGGTAGCGGTGCTCTCCGCAGCGGCGGAATCGCCGGTGCTGCCGTTCGCGGGGGCGGGCGACGAAGTCGCGACGGGGGCGTCGTCTGGGACGGCGCTCGCCACGGCGACCCCGGCCAACGCCACGCCCGCGGCGAGGAGCGCCACGCGGGTGCGTGATCTCAAGGCTGGTCCTACCAGAGGGGTGAGGGAGAGGATTCCGCCAGAGTCTAAGTGTGCGATTCAACCCGCGCTGCCCCGCCGACGCCCACTGCACGTGCGGTCCTCGTAGTCTGACCGTACGCTGTGGCGTAGTAGACGTTACTGGCGGGTAACCAAGACGGTAGGCTGAGCGGCACTGGAGCCGAGCAGAACGAGGAGTGGTGCATGGGCGGCGTGCAGATCGTCACCACGATCGGGGCTTTCGCGATCACCGCGGTCGCGGTCTTCCTGGTCGTACGCGCGGTGCGCAGCATGCTGGCGGTGATCCGGCTGGGCCAGCCCGACCCGACGCGTACGGGGAACAAGGGTGAGCGCCTCAAGGTGATGCTCGCCGAGACCGTGGGTCACACCCGGATGCTGAAGTGGACCGCGGTCGGTGTCGCGCACTGGTTCGTCATGGTCGGCTTCATCCTGCTCTCCTCGCTCGTGCTCGAGGCGTACTGGGAGGTCGTCACACCGACCGGCGAACTGCCGATCATCGGCCACTGGGGCGTGTTCGGCGTGGTCACCGAGTGGGTGGGCGTCCTCGGCATCCCGGCGATCCTCTACCTGATGGCGATCCGGCTGATGAACCGGCCCAACCGGCCCGGCCGCCGCTCCCGGTTCGCGGGCTCCACGATGTGGCAGGGCTACTTCGTCGAGTGGGTCGTCCTGCTGGTCCTGGTGATGGGCATGCTCATCCGGGGATTCAAGGCCGCCAACGGCCACCTGCCCTACCCGGTCTGGGCGGCTCCGGTCAGCCACGGCCTCGGCGAGATCCTGCCGGCCAGCGCCGCGGCCGTGTCGATCATCGCCATGATCAAGATCGCCGTCTCGATGATCTGGGTCATCGTCATCAGCCTGAACCTCACGATGGGTGTGGCCTGGCACCGGTTCGCCGCGTTCTTCAACATCTTCTTCAAGCGCAGCGGCACCGAGCGCCCGGCCCTCGGCGCGCTCAAGCCGATGGTCGACAGCACCGGCCAACCGCTGAACTTCGAGGAGGCGGATCCGGAGAAGGACCTCTTCGGCGTCGCCCAGGTCGAGCAGTTCACCTGGAAGGGCCTGCTCGACTTCACCACGTGTACGGAGTGCGGCCGCTGCCAGTCGCAGTGCCCGGCCTGGAACACCGCCAAGCCGCTGTCGCCGAAGCTGCTCATCACGAGCCTCCGCGATCACGCGTACGCCAAAGCTCCGTATCTGCTCGCCGACGAGAGCCACCGAGACCTCGACGTCCTCGCCCTCGCCCGGGCGGAGAGCGAGCGTCCGCTGATCGGCGGCGCCGACCTCAACGGCGTGATCGACCCGGACGTGCTGTGGTCGTGCACCACCTGCGGGGCGTGCGTCGAGCAGTGCCCGGTCGACATCGAGCACGTCGACCACATCGTCGACATGCGCCGCTACCAGGTCATGATCGAGTCCAGCTTCCCGGCCGAGGCCGGTGTGATGCTGCGCAACCTCGAGAACAAGGGCAACCCGTGGGGCGCCCCGCCGAACACCCGCGAGGACTGGACCAAGGGGCTGGACTTCGCGGTGCCCCGGGTCGCGGAGGGCGCTGAGTTCGAGTACCTGTTCTGGGTGGGCTGCGCGGGCGCGTTCGAGGACAAGGCCAAGAAGACCACCCGCGCCGTGGCGACCTTGCTGAACGAGGCCGGTGTCCAGTTCGCCATCCTCGGCAACAACGAGACCTGTACCGGTGACCCGGCCCGCCGGATCGGCAACGAGTTCGTCTACCAGATGCTCGCCCAGCAGAACGTCGAGACGCTCAAGGAAGCCGGCGTCCTGAAGATCGTGGCGACCTGCCCGCACTGCTTCAACGCCATCGGCAACGAGTACAAGCAGCTCGGCCTGGAGGTCGAGGTCGTGCACCACACCGAGCTGCTGGCCCACCTCGTCAAGACGGGCAAGCTCACCCCGGTCCGCCCGGTCGACGGCGGCCTGACCTACCACGACCCGTGCTACCTCGGCCGGCACAACCGCGTCTTCACCCCGCCCCGCGAGGTGCTCGGCGCGGCCCTCGGCGAGCAGCCCATCCGCGAGATGCAGCGCACCATGGAGCGCTCGTTCTGCTGCGGTGCCGGCGGCGCGCGGATGTGGATGGAGGAGCGGATCGGCAAGCGGATCAACGTGGAGCGGACCGAGGAGGCCGTCGCCACCGGCGCGGCCACCATCGCGGTGGGCTGCCCGTTCTGCTCGACGATGATCACCGACGGGGTGAACACCGTCGGCTCGGGGGAGAAGGTCGAGGTCGTCGACGTCGCCACCGTGCTGCTGCGATCGATCAAGCCGGAGGCGACTGCGGCACCGGCGGCCGCCGAGTAGCCGGCTTGTAAGATCCACGTCATCGACGGTCTACTGCTCACGGTCCTGCTGCCACTGGTGCTCTTCGTGCTCCTGACAGCGGGCAACGCCTTCTTCGTGGCGGCGGAGTTCTCGCTGGTCACGGTGGACCGGGCGGAGATCGACGAGCTTGCCGAGTCTGGCGACAAGCGCGCCCGCACGGTCCGCCGTGCGCTGCGCGCCTTGAGCTTCCAGCTCTCCGGGGCGCAGCTCGGCATCACGATCACCGCGCTGCTCACGGGTTACATCGCGCAGCCGGCCTTCGACGTGCTGCTCTCCGGCCTCGGCCTGGGTCAGGCGGTCAACCATGCGATCGCGCTGACCTTGGCCACCCTGCTGTCGATGCTCTTCGGCGAACTCGTCCCGAAGAACGCGGCGCTGGCCAGGCCGATGCCGTTGGCGTTGCGGACCTCCGGACCGCTGCGCGTCTTCTCGCGTACCTTCACGTGGCTCATCGCGGTTCTGAACGGCAGCGCGAACTGGCTGGTCCGCCGGTTGGGGGTCGAGCCACAGGAGGAGCTGGCCAGCGCGCGGTCGCCCGAGGAGCTGGGCCTGCTCGCGGCGATCTCCGCGCGGGCGGGCGCGTTGCCCTCGGACACCGCGCTGGTCCTCCAGCGCACGGTGCGGTTCGGCGAGAAGCGGGCGGCCGAGGCGATGACCCCCCGCGTGGACGTCGTCGGGCTGACCGCGACCGACACGGTGGCCGACCTGATCACGACCTCGATCGAGACCGGGCACAGCCGGTTCCCGGTCTACGAGCAGACGCTGGACCAGGTCACCGGAGTGGTGGAGCTGACCGACGCCCTCGCGGTTCCGCCCCACCGCCGCGCGGTGACCAGCGTGAACGCCGTCGCGCGCGAGCCTGTGCTCGTCCCCGAGTCGCTCGACCTCGACGGAGTGTGGGAAGCGCTCAACGCCGCCCGCGCGGAACTCGCGATCGTCGTCGACGAGTACGGCGGCACCGACGGCGTGGTCACCCTGGAGGACCTGGTCGAGGAGATGGTCGGCGAGATCGCCGACGAACACGACACCGACTGGGTCGACGTCGAGCTGACGGCTCCGGCCGACGCGCGCGAGCACCTGGTCGACGGGGTGCTCCGGGAGGACGAGCTGCGCGAGCAGACCGGCTTCCGGCTGCCTGAGGGCCCCTACGAGACGCTCGCGGGCTTCCTCATGGCCCGGCTCGGGCACATCCCGAGCGTCGGCGAGTCGGTACGCGAGAACGGCTGGGAGTTCACCGTCGTGGAGACCGACCGCCATCGGGTGGAGCAGGTACGCGTCGTCCGCCCCGAACCCGGGGACGACCGCGAGGACGATGCGGCGTGACCGGGATCGTGATCATGCTCGTGTTGCTGCTCGGCAACGGGTTCTTCGTCGGCGCCGAGTTCGCCCTGATCGCCTCGCGGCGTACCGTGCTGGAGCCGAAGGCGACGACCTCCCGGCGTGCCCGGTGGGCGTTGACCGCGATGGGCCAGATCCCGCTGATGATCGCGGGCGCGCAGCTCGGCATCCAGATCTGCTCGATCCTGCTCGGCGCGATCGCCGAACCGGCCATCGCGCACCTGCTCGAAGCGCCGTTCGAGCTGGTCAATCTGCCGGAGCAGCTGGTGCATCCGGTGTCCTTCGTGATCGCGCTGGCGATCGTCGTCTACCTGCACACGGTGCTCGGCGAGATGGTGCCGAAGAACATCACGCTGGCCGGGCCGGAGGCGTCCGTGGTCTGGCTCGGGCCGCCGATGCTGCTCTTCTGCACGGTGACCAAGCCGCTGCTGCTGGTCATGAAGTGGCTGTCCCGGCGCGTCCTCAAACTCTGGCGGATCGACGCGGTGGACTCGGTGAAGTCGGTCTTCACCGCCGAGGAGCTGGCCGGCCTGGTCACCCAGGCCCGCTCGGAAGGCCTGCTCGATCCGGAGCAGCACGCGCGGATCTCCGGCGCGCTGGCGATGCATCAGCGTACGGCGGCCGACGCGTTGCGTCCGTGGACCGAGGTCGACCTGGTCACCGACGACACGTCGCCCGCCTCGCTGGAAGTGCTCGCCACCCGGACCGGCCGGTCCCGATTCCCGGTCGTGCAGCGGCTCAACCGCCGCGTGCTCGGGTTCGTCCACATCAAGGACGTGATCGGGATGAGCGGGGCGGCCCGGCGGGCGCCCATCCCGCCCGACGTGATCCGGCCGCTCGCCGTCGTGCCGCCCGAGCGCAGTCTCGCCGAGCTGTTGCTCGCGATGCGCCGCGAACGCCGCCACATGGTGCTGGTCAGCGACGGTCAGCGACCGCTCGGCGTGGTCACCCTGGACGACGTGCTGGCGGCGGTTTCCGGTCGCTGACCGGCTCCCAGCAGTCTTCGAGCGAAGTTGACCGCGAGTAAACAGGCGTGAGCAGGGTGAAGTTTCCGCACCGACGCCTTGCGTACGCCGAACGCCCGCCCCTAGGGTGATGAGCTGTGCCTCACCCCCGCACTCTCTACCGTGGACTCATCACGGCCCTTGGCGTGTTGCTGATCGGACTGGTCCCCTCGACCGTCTACGCCGCGCCCAGCGTGGCCGAGATCGAGAAGCAGATCAACGAGGCCTGGGAGAAGCTCGAACCGGCGATCGAGCAGTACAACAAGGTCCACAACGAGCTGACCAAGAACCAGAAGAAGGCTCGGGACCTGCAGAAGAAGATCGCCCCGCTGAGCCTCCAGGTGTCGGTCTCGCTCGGCCAGGTCGCCGACATGGCGAGCGCCTACTACATGACCGGGCCGGCTTCGCGGCTGACGGGACTGTTGAACGCGAAGTCGCCGGACCAGTTCCTCGACCAGCTCACGACGCTGGAGCAGATTTCGCAGACGCAGCAGCTGGCGATCGCGGGGGTCGCGGCGCAGCGTGACGTCTACGACGGGCAGAAGTCCCAGCTCGATCAGCTCATCGCCACGCTCGGCCAGCAGGACGCGGCGTTGGCGGCGCAGAAGAAGTCCATCCAGGCTGAGATGGATCGGCTGCAGAAGCTGCGCATCCAGGCGTACGGGTCGTCGTCGGTCGGCGGCAGCCTCCGGATCGGGGTGTGCCCGCCGGTGCTGCCGGGCGGCGCACGGGCCACCGCGGTGAAGAAGGCCTGCGCGCTCATCGGTAAGCCGTACGTGTGGGGCTCGGAAGGGCCGAACTCTTACGACTGCTCGGGTCTGACCAAGGCGGCGTGGGCGGCGGCCGGCAAGAGCCTGGAGCACTACACCGGGGCGCAGTGGAACGAGTCTCATTACGTGAGCCGTGCCAACCTACAACCCGGTGACCTGGTGTTCTTCTATTCCGATCATCATCATGTCGGCATATACGTCGGTAACGGGCTCATGGTCCACGCCCCGCACAGCGGTGACTACGTGCGAATGGCGTACATATCGAATATGCCGATCAGCCCGAGCGGGACTCGTTCCGTGCTTTAACGGACAATTGTGCCGAAAATCGGCACAATTGTCCCAATGAAGCGTTTCCGTCTCCTGCTGGGCAGCGGAGCCGGCCTGCTGGCCGTGCTTGTCGCGACTGCCCCGGCCCCCGCCAGCCCGACGGCCGCCCCCCGAACCCCCGATCAGCGGCGAGCCGCCGGCGAGGCCGTCACTCTCCGGTACGCCTTCGACGCCGGTCTGGCCGATCCGATCTGGGACGCCGACCGGACCCTGCGGGTGCACCCGGTCGGCGTGATGGGCGGCGTCCTGACCGCCAAGGCCCGGGCCGGCACGGTGGCGGTCGGATTTCCGCCGGCCTGTTTGGGGGACGAGGCCGAATGCCCCCGGGTCATCCTGGAGAGCGACCCGGCGCCGTGGCTGAATCCGGCTCAGGCCGACGTCTCGTGGGGCGCGCAGGTGCTGCTGGATCCGCGGAACACCAGCGACGGCGAGAACGTCGTGCAGAAGGGCTTCTCGACCCAGGGCACGCAGTACAAACTCCAAGTGGATCACTTCGGCGGCCTGCCGAGCTGTGTCGTCGCCGGGATGGTCGTCGGCGTCAACCGCATCTACGTCGCGCAGTGGCGTCGCACCGTCGCCGACGGCGCCTGGCATCGCCTGGATTGCGTACGCCGAAGCACCAGACTGGCGTTGTTCGTAGACGGTGAATTGCGGGCGAGTACCGCGATTCCCGCACAATTGTCTATTGTGAACTCCGATCCGCTCCGGTTGGGCGGCAAGGGGATCGGGCCCTGGAACGACCAATTTCACGGTTTGCTGGACGATGTCTACGTCACGGTCGGTTAGACAATTGACTACGCATTGAAGTCCGTGCTAGCCCCGGGTTGCGGTTCGATAACGCACGACTTTAGAGTCATCGAGGCGCAGGAAGTCGGTCGGCCATCCGGGGCGGCCCCTCGCGCCGCCGCCGAACCGCGACATCCGTCGCGGACCGGGGACCCAGGTTAGTGAGGCCACCGAGCCTCAGGGGGTGAATCCGCGTCAGCGGTAGCGCATCTTCCAGCGCGAACCCGTCAGCTAACCCGGTAGGCGGTGAGAGCGACCCGAACGCTCTCAGTGGAAGAGGAGACCCACCTAAGGTGGCCAGCCAATCCACCCGCAAGAAACGTGCCCTGATCACGCTCGTGCTCTCCGCCGTCGCCACGATGGGGATGTTGCTCAGCAGCGAGGCCGTCCGGGCGGACCCGTCGGTCAGCGCGCTGGAACAGCAGATCGACGACGCCTGGAACAAGCTCGAGCCCGTGCTGGAGCAGCACAACGACACCAAGGAAAAGCTCACCGCCGAGCGCAAGCGCCTCGAAGGCCTGAAGAAGCAGCTCGATCCGCTGGAGCTGGAGCTGCACGTCGCGACCGCGCGCGTCGGCGAGTTCGCCGCCTACCTGTACACCGGCGGCAGCACGACCGAGCTGAACGCCCTGCTCTCGGCCAAGTCCCCGACCGACGTCACGGACCAGCTGGTGCTGCTCGACCAGTTCTCCCGCATCCAGCAGGACAAACTGTCGGATGTCATCGCCAAGCGCGATGACCTGACGGCCAAGAAGAAGCCGATCGACGACAAGATCACCGCGCTGGCCGAGGCCGAGAAGAAGCTCAACGACCAGGCCAAGACGCTCAACGGCCAGATCAAGACGCTGCAGGACCAGGTCCAGAAGTTGTACGCGACCACGGGCGGTCTGGGCTCGCTGCGTCCCGCGCCGTGCCCGTCGACCTACCCGGGCGGCAAGGCGGCCACGGCCGTCCAGTACGCCTGTCGCCAGATCAGCAAGCCCTACGTCTGGGGCGCCGACGGACCCGGTTCGTTCGACTGCTCGGGCCTGACGATGGCGGCGTGGAAGGCGGCCGGCATCTCCCTGCCGCACAACGCGAAGTCGCAGTGGAACTCGGTGCAGCACGTGTCGCGCGCGAACCTGCGCATCGGCGACCTCGTCTTCTACTACTCCGACATCCACCATGTCGGGATGTTCGTCGGCAACGGCTGGATCGTGCATGCGTCCAGAGCCGGCGTACCGATCATGATGCGGAAGATCGACGCCGCACCGATCTACGGCTACGGCCGGCCCTACGGCAGCTGACTTCCCCGTAGGGGTCCGCGAATCCGGCGGACCCCTACGGGACAGTCACCTAGCTCGCGCGACGGAGAGCTGAACCCGTCGCGACGGCGATGTCTCGCGACCGGCGTACGACGAGCATCTCCCTCATGAATCGCCTGTCGCTCGCCCTGTTCGGGCTGCTCCTGTCCGCCTTCCTCATCGTGGCCGGCCACCTCGACGGCGACGGACTGTCGCCGTGGATCCACACCATCAGCGACTACGCCGCCGCTGATCGCGGCGGCGCGGTGGAGACCGGGATGGGCCTGGCCGCGCTCGCCACGCTGGCCTTGCTGCCGTCGGTCTACCGGGCTGACCGGCTGGCCGCCGTCCTGCTGAGCGTCTGGAGCGGCGCGCTCCTGGTCGCCACGGTCCTGCCCACCGACCCGGTCGGCGAGGCGTTGAGCCAGACCGGCTACCTCCACCGGTACGCCTCCACAGTGGCCTTCGCGGCGTTGCTCGCCGCCGGGCTGCGCCTCGGCTTCCGCCGGCTCACCGGCGTCGGTGTGGCCGGCGGAGTGGCCATGCTCGCCTCGACCTACCTCTTCCACCGATACGCCATCGGCCTCACCGAACGTGTCATGGCCGCCGCCGAGCTGAGCATGCTCATCGCCCTGACCTGGAGCCTGCTGCGCGCCTCGGTCCGGGCGTACGCCCCCACAGCCGTCCCCGCCCATGCCTGACGGCCTGCCTGAATGCGACAGTCCGCCGCGGCACTCTCTGTGTCAAGGCGACCTTGACGGTCGAGTGAGCGTCAAGGTAGCCTTGACGGCATGTTGATCGAGAAGGCCTGCACCACGGACATCACGCAGGCGGTGACCGCCGCCAGCCTGGCCGCCGTGAACGAGGCGAGCCGCCAAGCCGACCGAATCCTCGGCCCGCGCCCCCTCCCCGAAACGCCCGACTGGGAAGCCGAGCAGGGCGACCCGGCGATCCAGCGGGACATCGCCACGGGCCTGCTGCAACTGCGGATCGAACTGGGACTCGGGCTCGACCCGTTCGGCACCGTGCTGGGCCTGCGTCGCTGGGGTGCCACGTGGGAACTCATCGCGCGGGCGGCCGGAGTCAGTCGCCAGGCGGCGCACGAGCGATGGGGCAAACGCGTACGCGAGACGCTGGGCATCCCGGAGAACGCCGAAGCCGGCCTCTGACGAGGCCGGCTTCGCGGAAGGCGCTCAGCGAACGGAAAACACAAAGCCCAGGCCCCGAATGATCCCGGTGACCTGGGCTTTCTGTGAAGAGCGGGTGAAGGGAATCGAACCCTCACTGTCAGCTTGGGAAGCAACCGAGCAAGATCCGCCGATGAGATCACTCCACAGGCACTCGTATGCGACGTTGAGGATCGGGGCACGAGCTGGTTCACCTGGTCCAGCGTCGCATCTGCTGCGGAAGTCACCCACGCTCACCGATATGAGAACGGCACCAGCCAGACGATGTCCGGCAGCCGCACGGCTGAATTTCAGACCTCAGTGACTGCCGGGATCACCATCACTCAGGGCGGCGGCGTGAGCGCAAGCATCATCGTGGCAAGTCTTGATGGTCAAACGAGCCTTTCGTTGCAGGCGTCGGGCTCGGTTACGCGGACGTACAACATCTCGGTCACGGTCAACATTGCGCCGGGCAAGATTGTGATCGCGTACGGCGGAACGACGAAGGTCACTGGAAAATACACTCGCTATTACTGCAACACTGCAGGTTCGATCACGCAGGTTCAAGCCGGGACGGCGAAGTCCTGGAATATCGAGACAAGCGGTGGGCAGCAATGCGACCTGTCGCCGATCTCGTCCCTCGCCTCGTTGGCGAAGACCCGCTACTGCTGATGTGCTGGGTGGTCGCTGCGACCCGCAGCGACCACCTTCAGGGGGCAAACGATGAAAGCAGCAACAGTGATGGTTCTGCTCGCCACCGCGCTAATGGCGGGCTGCAGCGCAAATGACGACCCGTCGCCAGCGCTGCCGCAGAAGTCTGCTTCCACAACGGCGGCCTGCGCTCCCGAGGTAGCAGCCATCAAGTGGGAGACGCCTGCGGTCGTGCGCACGCTCACCGGCGCGACGAGATTGACCGTTAGCGCCAATGGGGAACGGTCGATTGGTGTGGTGAAGCAAGACCAGCCAGCAGTCACCAAGATCAATGGATTTTCGGATAGTGAGCGTTGGCGTGCCTGGATCTTGAAGGAGGCTACCGCGACGCTACAACGTCCGTTCGATGTCTCCTCCGGGCCGGCACTCGCCGAGGTCGACCAGTTTCTCGATGGCATGACAAAGACGGGCGACTACATCGGGTTCGTGGGAGTCTTCGCCGTGACGGCAGACTTCAGAATCACATGTGAGGGGCAACCGCCGCTCGCTGGGAGCCTTGTCGGCTGGGATTCTTCGACTTCCGGCGTCCTGGAATGTGGCCGGCCACCTGCGCCGGAGAGCTTCGCCGCACTGGCTTCGCAGTATTGCTGATCAGCCAAGTTCGCCTTGGTGCTGCAGGATCGAGCGCGTACTCGGTTGGTCTTCTTCAAGTCGGACCGAGTACCGCGCTCGCAGGCCTACGACCCCTGGGTCTTCTCTCTTGGAGCGGGTGAAGGGAATCGAACCCTCACTGTCAGCTTGGGAAGCTGATGTTCTGCCATTGAACTACACCCGCAGGCGGCGCAACTCTATCAGGTCCGACCCGGCCGTGCGTAACCCCGGCATCCGATGATCGGCTGATGCCGATGCCACGATGATGATCAGTGCCCGGCGACAGTCAAACCCATGCGCACTATTCTCGATCGCGATCGATCCTCCGTAGCGTCCGAGGGACCCCCGACATCGGGGCGCACTGTCGCGACACGACTACCGGCGTGTCGTGGGGAGGAGAAGGCATGGCAGACGCAGGGCGTACGCCCAGGAAGCGTGCGGCCGGACTAGCGGTGGCCGCAGCGGCCGCCTTCGTGCTCAACGCATCGCCTGTGGCGTTGGGCGCGTTCGCGGCGACGTCGGCGGCGTGCTACGACCCGGTCGCCAGCGGTGCGGCCAGCGCCAAGGCGAAGCCCGGCAGCGTCGGCAAGGTCGACCCGAACGAGTTGACCGCCGCGCAGACCGATGCCCGTGAGAAGGAGACCAACGCCCTGCTGAAGGGCAAGGGTAAGACGCCGGGCACGGTCACGGCCGCCGCGACGATCACCATTCCGGTGATCGTCCACGTCGTCAGCTCGGACGGCACGCGGGCCAACGGCAACATCCCCGACAATCTGATCGCCGCCCAGCTCGACGTGCTCAACAAGTCGTACGCGGGCGTCTACGGCGGTACGGCGACGGCGTTCCAGTTCCAGCTGGTGAAGGTGAACCGCGTCGTCAACCCGGCGTACTACCCGATCGTCTACGGCTCGCAGGGCGAGAAGGCGATGAAGGCGGCGCTGCGCGAGGGCGACGCCGGCACGCTCAACATCTACACCGGTCTGCTCAGCGACGACCTGCTCGGCTGGGCGACCTTCCCGACCAAGAAGCTGTCCACTTCGGATGGCGTGGTGATCCTGGCCGAGTCGGTCCCGGGTGGCACCGCGACGCCCTACAACGAGGGTGACACGGCGACGCACGAGGTCGGCCACTGGCTGAACCTCTACCACACCTTCCAGGGCGGCTGCTCCAAGCAGAACGACAAGGTCTCCGACACCCCGGCCGAGGCGTCGGCGGCGTTCGGCTGCCCGGTCGCCCGCGACACCTGCACGGCGTCGGGCGTCGACCCCATCCACAACTTCATGGATTACACCGACGACGCCTGCATGTACGAGTTCACCGCGGGCCAGGCCCAGCGGATGCTCGACGGGTGGACGGCGTACCGGGGCTGACAGAAGTCTCGCCGCGTTGACTGACTGCGAGGTCAACGCGGCGAGAGAACGACGGGGGACAGGGTCCGAAGCCGGGGGGCCTCAGGCCGCGATCACATCCCGTAGCACCGCGGGGACATGCCCGCGTCGCCATCCTCGGCGGCGCGGGCTTCGTCGTTCGGGCGACGACTCGCGCCACACCTGCGCGACGCCGGATCGGGCTCGCCCGTCGCTGGTCGGACCCATGGGCGAGTGCATCATCGCGACCTCGACCTGCAGTTCGAACAGCCGCCAGTCGACGGAGTCGTCGGCGCCGGCCCGGGCGGCGATCCGGGCGATGACCGCCGGGTCCTCGACCGGCCGGGCCGTCCCGGTCAGGTACGCCTCGACGTCGGTCTCCTCGGCCGGGAACGCGTGCAGCGCGTATCGCCCGTCGCGTTCGAGGTCCCGGCGTTTCGGCGAGTCGATGAGGAAGCAGTACACACCCTCCTCGGTGATGAGCGGAGAGACCGGGTGCACCCGCGGGCCGCCGTCGGACCGGACCGTGGCGAGATAGCCCAGTCCCGGGCCGTACTGGTGGAACAGCGCACGGATCTGCGCGGCGAGCCGGGGAGAGGCCGCGGCGAACTGCGTCCAGGAAGCCATACACACATTCTATAGAACAGACGTACGAACACCTAGCCGAATCGCCGAGGTAGCGCGGAAGTAGTACATAAGGCCGGGCAGGTAGAGTCCCAGGGGTGCTGCTCTCCGACCGTGATCTCGTTGCCGAGCTGAAGGCCGGCAGTCTGCTCCTCGACCCCTTCGAGCCGGACCTGATTCAGCCGTCGAGCATCGACGTCCGGCTCGACCGGCATTTCCGGGTCTTCAACAACCACCTCTACACCCACATCGATCCGGCCGTCCAGCAGGACGACCTGACCGCCTGCGTCGAGGTGGACGACGACCAGCCGTTCGTCCTGCATCCGGGCGAGTTCGTGCTGGCCTCGACCCTCGAGGTGGTCACCCTCGGCGAGCAGCTGGCCGGTCGCCTGGAGGGCAAGTCGTCCCTCGGCCGCCTCGGCCTGCTCACCCACTCGACGGCCGGCTTCATCGACCCCGGCTTCTCCGGCCACGTCACGCTCGAGCTGTCGAACGTGGCCAACCTCCCGATCAAGCTCTGGCCCGGCATGAAGATCGGCCAGCTCTGCCTCTTCCGGCTCTCGTCGCCGGCCGAACACCCCTACGGCTCGTCCGTCTACGGCTCGCGCTACCAGGGGCAGCGCGGCCCGACGCCGAGCCGCTCGTGGCAGAACTGGCGGACCTGGCCCACGCGCTAGCTCAGCCCGAACATCTCCAGACAAGGGTCCAAACCCTCGATCTCCACTGGTACGCGGGAATGCAGCGCCCAGCGCTCGCGGGTGAGTCGCAGCCGCCGCGAGATCGTCGGCCGGCCGCGTACCGCGTCGACTTGGACGCCGTCGGGCTGATAGCCCAGCTTCTCCGAGACCCGTAGCGACGAGTGGTTGTCCAGGAAGGCGGCCGAGCAGGCGCTCAACGCGTCGAGGCCGTCGAAGGCCAGCGCGAGGACGGCCGCCCGCATCTGGGTGCCGAGGCCCTGGCCGTGGAAGCTTCGTCCCATCCAGGACCAGGTACGCACTTCGCGCGTGACGGCGTACTCCTTGGCGCTCATGATCTGCCGCCCGATCGGCTCGCCGTCGCGGAAGGCGACCAACCCGAGGCTCCAGTCGTCGGGCCGCCACTGGCCGAGTTCGGCGAGCGCGCCGAGGATCACCCGCCGCCCGACGTCGGGCTCCTGGGTCCACGGATGCATGAACGGCAGGACGTCCGGGTCATGGATGCCCGCCGCGGCGACGTCCCCCAGACGGGCGAGTTCCGCCAAGTCGGCCAATCGGAGTTCCAGATCAGGCGTACGCACCCGTAAGCCGTACAGCGGGAGATGAGCTACCAGCACCGGGTCATCCTTGAGGTTGACCGCTTGATGGGCAACCGGTTAACCACGCGCCCCTCATCCGCCCGGTCAGAATGCGGTCGTCTGTCGGGTCAACCTCATCGTCGTAGCGTCCGCGATCCGGCATGCTGATTGCCGTACTCGAACGACTGCTGTGGTCGTCTCGCCGGCCACTGACCCCAGGCACCCGCGCCGGCGTCGGCGCGGCCGCCATCCTGCTCTTCTTCCTGGCGATACTGGAGTGGGCCGACGGCCCCGAACCGCATTACATCGGCCTGATGGCGACGGCGCCGTTCCTCGCGGCCGCCTTCGCTCCGTGGCGTTCGGTGCTGGTCGCGGGCGGTCTGGCCACCGCGCTCGGCACCGTCTTCGCGGTGATGAGCGGCGCTCGCGGCCAGACCACGCTGCTCAACGTCATCGGGATCGGCCTCGCGACCGGCTTGGCGGCCGCGGCCGCGGCGGTACGTCAGAAGCAGGCCGAGCGGATCGCCGAGCTGTCCCACCTCGCGATGATCGCCCAGCAGGCCGTCCTGCGCCCGCTCGGGCCGACCGTCGGCGGATTGTCGATCGCCGGCCGATACATCTCCGCCACCGCGGCGGCCGACATCGGGGGCGACCTGTTCGAGGCGGTCGAGACGGCCTACGGCGTACGCATCATCGTCGGCGACGTCCGGGGCAAGGGTCTGGAAGCCGTCCGGCTGGCGAGCATCGTGCTCGGGTCCTACCGCCATGTCGCGTACGACCGGGCCGATCTGCGGGCCATCGTGGCCGACCTGGATCGAGCGGTCGCCCGCAGCGTCGGTGAGGAAGACTTCGTCACCGCGGTCCTCGTCGAGGAACGCGGCGGGACGCTGACCGTGGTCAACTGCGGTCACCCCGCGCCGCTGCTGCTCCGGCGGGGCAACGTCATCCCGCTCGAGCCGCCGGCCCCGGCGCCGCCGCTGGGCTTCCTGCCGTCGGTGAAGGCGCGGGTGGAACGCCTGGAACCCGGTGACCGGCTGCTGATCTTCACCGACGGACTCGCTGAGGCCCGCCGGGACGGCCGGTTCTTCCCGATCGCGGAGCGCGCCTGGCGTCTGCTCGGCCATGGGACCGTCGGCGACGGGCTGGCCTCGATCGAGACGGCACTGGTCGAATGGGTGCACGGGCGACTCGACGACGACATCGCGCTCGTCCTGCTCGAATACACCGGTCCGCAGTCCGGCGGTCCGATGCCCAGCTGGGAGGTCGGCACCGCACCTTCGGCGTCGGCCCGGCCGGCCCTGGAGGAGGGCGGGTCTCCGCCACGGGCGCCCTCACCCGGTCCGCACCCCGATCGGCCGGACGCCGGTCCGATCCAGCCGAGCGGTCCGCGCTCTACGCGTACCGCCTAGGAGACGACGCGAGCCGCTCGGGCGCGACGGGCCTGGCCCACGACGAAAGCCGCCGGCAGGACGAACGGTGCGCGGTGCCGCCCGATGTAGCGGGCGGGGGTGCGGCTGTCGAACAGCCGGGCGATGATCACCTTCATGGTCGGTTCCTCCCCTGTCGAGTCACTCTCTGGAACGAAAGCCCCCCAAGAAGGTGACGGGGGAAGCGGCGTGTCGGGTTGCCCTGGTCCGGGCCGACCTACTCACTTTTCCGACGTATGGGATGAAACAGGCACTATCTGCGACCCGCGCGGTGATTTCTCCCCGGCCGGTTACCGCCGAGTAATGTTTGCGCGCTAGAGTCGAGGTTACTGATCGGTAACCGGCACACACCAAAGGGCTTGGGGAAGCGATGACGCACTACAAGAGCAACCTTCGGGACCTGGAGTTCAACCTCTTCGAGGTCTTCGAGACGCCGTTCGGAACCGGCCCGTACGCCGACGTCGACGCGGAGACGGCGCGGGGCGTGCTGGCTGAGGTCGACCGGCTGGCGCGAGTCGACCTCGCGGCGAGCTTCGCCGAGGCCGACCGCAATCCGCCGGTCTTCGACCCCGCGACGCACTCCGTCACCGTTCCGGACGCCTTCAAGAAGTCCTTCCAGGCGTTCATGGACTCCGAGTTCTGGCTGCTCGACCTGCCTTCGACGGTGGGTGGCACGCTCGCGCCGCGCAGCCTCTGGTGGACCCTCGCCGAGATGGTGCTGGGCGCCAACCCGGCCATCTGGATGTACTCGTCCGGCCCGTCCTTCGTGAACACCATCCTCTCGGAGGGCACGGAGGAGCAGAAGAAGTGGGCGCAGATCTTCGTCGACCGCCGCTGGGGCTCGACCATGGTGCTCACCGAGCCGGACGCCGGCTCCGACGTGGGCGCCGGGCGGACCAAGGCGATCCCGCAGCCCGACGGCTCCTGGCACATCGAGGGCGTCAAGCGCTTCATCACGTCCGGTGACCAGGACATGACCGAGAACATCATCCACTACGTGCTGGCCCGTCCGGTCGACACTCCCGGCGTGGGCGGACCCGGCACCAAGGGCCTGTCGCTGTTCCTGGTGCCGAAGTTCCACTTCGACCCGGAGTCGGGCGAACTGGGCGAGCGCAACGGCGTCTTCACCACCAACGTCGAGCACAAGATGGGCCTGAAGGTCTCGGCCACCTGCGAGATGACGTTCGGCGGGCACGGCGTACCGGCGAAGGGCTGGCTGCTCGGCGAGGTGCACGAGGGCATCCGGCAGATGTTCCTCATCATCGAGAACGCCCGCATGATGGTCGGCACCAAGGCGATCTCCACCCTGTCGACGGGCTACCTCAACGCGCTGGAGTACGCCAAGGAGCGCGTCCAGGGCGGCGACCTCAAGGCGATGACCGACAAGACGGCTCCCCGCGTCACGATCACCCACCACCCCGACGTACGCCGCTCGCTGATGCTGCAGAAGGCGTACGCCGAGGGCCTGCGCGCGCTCTACATCTACGCGGCGCAGTGGGCGGACAAGGCGCGCATCGCGACGGCGGCCGGCGACGCCGACGCGGCGAAGCAGGCGACGAAGATCAACGACCTGCTCCTGCCGCTCGTCAAGGGCGTCGGCTCGGAGAAGGCGTTCGAGCTGCTCGGCTCGGAGTCGCTCCAGACCTTCGGCGGATCCGGTTTCCTCCAGGACTACCCGCTGGAGCAGTACGTCCGCGACTCGAAGATCGACTCCCTCTACGAGGGCACCACCGCGATCCAGAGCCTCGACCTGTTCTTCCGCAAGATCGTCCGGGACAACGGCAAGGCCATGCTCACGGTCGCCGCGGAGATCTCGGAGTTCCTCTCCGACGACAACGAGAACAGCGAGCTCAAGCAGGAGCGCGAGGCGCTGGGCAAGGCCGCGATGGAGTTCCAGCGGATGGTCGGCGTGCTGACCGGCTGGCTGGGCGAGGCCGCCGGGGGCGACCCCGACGCCGTCTACAAGGTCGGCCTGCACTCCCGCCGGCTGCTGCTGGCCCTGGGCGACCTGGTCGTCGGCTGGCTGCTCCAGCGGCAGGCGACCGTCGCGCTGGCCGCGCTGAACGGCGAGGTCACCGAGGCGGACCGGGCGTTCTACACCGGCAAGATCGCGGCGGCGAAGTTCTTCGCCTCCGAAGTGCTGCCGGAGCTGGGTGCTTCCCGCCGGATCATTGAGGGCGCGTCGCTCGACCTCATGCAGCTCGACGAGGCTGCGTTCTGATTCTCTCCTGATTCTGTTGCGGCACAACGGTTTCATCGACGGCGTCGGGGCATTCCGCCTCGGCGCCGTCCACTGTTCCGGTGAAGATTGCCACAACCTACGGTCTCGTAACCTACGGTGCCGTAACCTAATCACGTGAGCACGACCGCCGACCTCAAGCAGAAGCTGAAGCCGATCGACATCGGCAAGCCGCGCCTGCGCGGCTGGCTTCACGCGTACGCGTTCTTCATCGCCCTCGCCTGTGGGGCAGTGCTGGTCACGCTGGCCGCGTTCCGGCCCGGCATCGCGCCCGTCGTCAGCGTCGCCATCTACAGCGTCACCGTCTGCGGGCTCTTCGGGATCAGCGCCCTCTACCACCGTCGGGTGTGGAGCGAGCGCGGGTACCAGATCATGCGGCGGCTCGACCACGCCATGATCTTCGTCTTCATCGCCGGGACGTACACGCCGTTCTGCGTACTGCTGTTGGATCAGGGCAAGGCGACCGTGCTGCTGATCATCGTCTGGGCCGGCGCGGTCGCCGGGGCGGCGCAGTCGCTGATCTGGCCGCACGCTCCGCGATGGGTCTCCGCCCCGATGTACATCGCCCTCGGCTGGGTCGCCGTCGCGGTGCTGCCCGACATCCTCCACAACGGTGGCGTCACGGCGCTGGTGCTGCTGCTCGCCGGTGGGGCGGCGTACACCGTCGGCGCGGTCTTCTATGCGCTGCGCCGGCCGAACCCGTGGCCGACGGTCTTCGGCCACCACGAGTTCTTCCACGCCTGCACTCTGGTGGCCGCCCTCTGCCACCAGATCGCCGTCTACTTCGCGCTCTACGCCTGACTCCGCCCGCCCGCGATGATGGCGTGGGGAACGCGGCGGCGGCGTGGTGGCGTCGGTACGGTGAGCGGATGGATCTCAACGCGGACCTCGGCGAGGGCTTCGGGCACTGGAACCTCGGCGACGACGACGCCCTGCTCGCCGTCGTGACCAGCGCCAACGTGGCCTGCGGCTTCCATGCGGGGGACGCCGGGATCATGCGCCGGGTCTGCGCGGGCGCGGCGGAGCGCGGCGTCGTCATCGGGGCGCAGGTGGGATACCGGGACCTGGCCGGGTTCGGCCGACGCAAGATCGAATACGAGCTTCCCCAGCTGCGGGACGAGCTGATCTACCAGGTCGGGGCCCTGCAAGCGCTGGCGGCCAGTGAGGGTGCGCAGGTCCGGTACGTCAAACCGCACGGCGCCCTCTATCACGCGGTCGACCACGTTCCGGCCGTCGTCGAGGCCACGATGGCGGTCGGCCTGCCGCTGTTGTGCGCGCCGGAATCCGTGTTGTCGACGGAAGCCGCTGATTCCGGCGTACAAGTCGTCTTCGAAGGGTTCGCGGACCGCGCCTATCGCGCGGACGGCACGCTGCTCCCGCGCGACAAGCCTGGCGCGGTGATCGGCGACACCGAGGAGGTCGTGGCCCGCGCCTTGCTCATGGCCGTGGACCAGCGCGTCATCGCGCTCGACGGGACGGTGGTCCCGCACAACGTCGACTCGATCTGCGTGCACGGTGACACACCCGGGGCGGTCACGCTCGCTCAACGGGTACGCACAGCGCTGGAGTCAGCGGGGGTGGACCTCCGTCCGGCGGTGTGATCGGGTCGTCTCGCGGTTCAAGGTCAGCATGCGGCAGGATTGTCGGATGCGAGTGAGGGCGCCGGAGCTGCGCGGTCGAGGCTGGTTGAACACGGGCGGCAAGGAGCTGAAGCTCGCCGACCTGCGCGGCAAGATCGTCGTCCTGGACTTCTGGACGTTTTGCTGCATCAACTGCCTGCATGTCCTCGACGAGCTGCGCCCGCTGGAGCAGAAGTACGCCGACGTCCTGACGATCATCGGGGTGCACTCGCCGAAGTTCGAGCACGAGAAGGATCCCGACGCCCTCGCCGCGGCGGTCGAGCGGTACGGCGTCGAGCACCCGGTGCTGGACGATCCCCAGCTGGAGATGTGGCAGCAGTACACGGCCAAGGCGTGGCCGACGCTCAGCGTCGTCGACCCGGAGGGCTATCTCGTCGCGAGCATGGCCGGCGAAGGGCACGCCGAAGGGCTCACCCGGCTGATCGAGCAGATCGTCGCCGAGCACGACGCGAAGGGGACGCTGCATCGGGGCGACGGGCCGTACGTGCCGCCGCTGCCCAGCAAGACCGCGCTGCGCTTCCCGGGCAAGGCGCTGGCACTGCCCGGTGGGAGCCTACTTGTCAGCGACTCCGCCCGGCACTCGCTCGTCGAACTCGACGCCGACGGCGAGACGGTGCTGCGCCGGCTCGGCTCCGGTACGCGAGGTCGCGCCGACGGCGGTCCCGCCACGGCCGGCTTCTCCGAGCCGCAGGGCCTGTGCCTGCTGCCCACGAAGGTCGCCGAGCAGGTCGGCTATGACGTCGTCGTCGCCGACACCGTGAACCACCTGCTCCGGGGCGTACGCCTGGAGACCGGAGAGGTCACCACGATCGCCGGCACCGGACGGCAGTGGCGGTCGACGGTGGACTTCCACGCGCACGACGCGACCAGCGTCGACCTGTCGTCCCCGTGGGACGTCGCCTACTACGACGGGCGCATCGTGATCGCGATGGCCGGCATTCACCAGCTCTGGTGGTTCGACCCCATTCGGCGGACCGCCGGGGCGTACGCCGGAACCACCGTGGAGGCGTTGCGCGACGGCGACCTGGAGCAGGCGTGGCTGTCGCAGCCCTCGGGCCTGTCGGTGTCGGCGGACGACGCGCGACTGTGGTTCGTGGACTCCGAGACGAGCGCGCTGCGCTACATCGAGGACGACCAGCTGCACACCGCCGCCGGGCAGGGCCTGTTCGACTTCGGGCACGTCGACGGCCCGGCCGAGACCGCGCTCCTGCAACACCCGCTGGGCCTCTGCGCGTTGCCCGACGGCTCGGTGCTCATCGCCGACACCTACAACGGGGCGATCCGCCGGTACGCCGACGGCCAGATCTCCACGGTGGAAGCCGGATTGGCCGAGCCCAGCGACGTGATCGTGGCCGCCGACGGATCCGTCCTCGTGGTGGAGTCCGCCGCCCATCGGCTCATCCGGCTGGCGCCGGGCGCCGTGGACTCGCTCGTGGACGGCGGCCGGCTCTCGGTCGAACGCCCGGCCACCCCGATCAGCTCAGGCGACGTCACGCTGGAGATCCTGTTCACGCCGCCGCCCGGCCAGAAACTCGACGAGACCTACGGTCCGTCCACGCGACTGGAAGTGTCGGCGTCCCCGCCGGAGCTGCTCCTCGAAGGTGCCGGTGTGACGACCTCGCTCGTCCGGCAGCTCGTCATCAACCGGGCCGTGCCCTCGGGCGTACTGCAAGTCGTGGCGCAAGCGGCGACGTGCGACGCCGACGTCGAGCACGCCGCCTGCCACCTGGCCCGGCAGGACTGGGGCGTGCCCGTGACGGTCGACGACGCCGCCTCCGACCGGCTGGCGCTCGCCCTGCTCGCCCGCTGACCCCCCGGCTTTCCGCTGGCCGCTGGCCGCTGGCGCGGTCACGGCTGGCGGGGCGTGTTGATCTAGGCGCGGAATGGTTGCCGGGGCAGCCCTTTCTCGCCAAGATCAGCCTGCTGCGGGCTGGGCCCGTAAGGCTGGGCGGCTAAGACTGGGCGGGTAAGGCTGGGAGGGGCAGCGGTCAGGCGGTGACGGACTGCGGATTGCCCACCGCTTCGACCTGCGGCGCTTCGAGGCCGTCCTGTTCCGGCGTGATCAAGCGGCGCAGTGAGAGTGCCAGCAGCGACGCGACCAAGCAGCCGCCGACGGTCAGCGCGACCCAGATCCCGGCGTGCCCACCGGCGATCAGCGGCGCGGCGGTCACCGGGCCGACGATGCCGCTGATGCTCCAGACCATCGAGCCCAGGGCGTTGAAACGGCCTCGCAATTCGTCCGTGGCCAGCGCGTTGATCAGCGTCGGGTTCACCGGCGAGATGAGTGTCTCGGCCGAGGCGAAGACGGCCGCGCTCGCGATGACGGCGATGCTGGAGATCACCGCGTTGCGTCCGTCGACGACCCCGGCGATGCCGAGGATCAGCCAGGACGCACCCATGATCACCCCGACGAGGGCCAGCACTCGGGTTCGGCTGCGCCGCTGGATGAGGCGTACGACGATGAGCTGCGCCAGGACGATGACCAGGGTGTTCGCCGTGAACGCCAGCGCGACCACCCGTTCCTTGACGTGCGCGACGTCGATGGCGAACGCGGTGAAACCGACTTCGATCTGGGCGTACCCGCTGATCGTCATCACGACGCTGAAGGCGAGCAGCCGCCGGAAGCCCTTGTGGGCGAAGACTTCCCGGTAGCCCGCCTTACGTGCGGCCGGCTGGCCGGCCGGGGCCGAGACGGTGAGCTGCTGCCCGACCCCGCGCATGAAGAGCAGGTTGAGGAACGGAATCAGGTACGCGATCGCGTCGAGCGTGTAGATCAGCTGGAACGTGCTCGGCTGCTTGATGTCGACGATGGACCCGGCGATCACCGAGCCGACGCCGATGCCCAGGTTGAGCAGCGTGAAGTTCAAGCCGAACGTCTTCTGCCGCTCGTGTTCCTCGGTGACCGAGGAGAGGATGACGTTGACGCCCGCCCAGATGACGCCGCCACCGAGGCCGATGAGGGTGGCCGCGCCGACGGCGAGGGCGACGTTGTGCACCAGGCCCATGCTGAAGACCCCGGCCGCCTCGACGAGCAGCATCGGCACGACCACGCGGCGTGCGCCGTACCGGTCCACCGCCCAGCCGCCGATCGGGCCGATGACCAGGGCACAGACTGCGATCCACGCCATCACGAGACCGGCGGTGAACGCCGAGATGTCCCGGACCTTCGTCAGGTAGATGAACATGAAGGGCAGCGTGAGTCCCCGGCCGATCGCCGAGAAGATCGTGGCCAGCAGGATGCGCCGGGCCTCGACACGCCGAGGCAGCAGGTCATGCAGCATGCACCCATACTTGCGGCCGGGTACGACACTCGGCCAGCGAGTTTCCGTAAGGCGTGTCGGTGATCACACGCCTTACGGAAGTGGTCAGGCGACGGGCTCCAGGCAGTAGATGTCCGAACCCTGGGTCAACGCGTCGTTCTGCGGGTTCGGGCAGTCCTTCTGGTCGGCGACCTTCTTCACGATCTTGAAGGCGCCGGTTCCGGCCGTACCACAGTCCACGACCGACGCGGAGTTGCCGCTGCGCTGCACACACTGCCCGACCGCCAGCGCGTCGTCGCTGCCGCCGCCGAACAGCTTGTTGACGGCGAAGAGTACGCCGAAAGCAACGCCGATCAGCAGTACACAGGCCGCGATGACCATCACGAGCACCTTCGCCGTACCACCCTTGGCCGGGGCGGGCTCCGGTTCGGCGCTGAACTTGTCGAACCGGCCCTGCTCCTGCGCGGGCGGGCTCGGCGGCTGCTGCTGCGGCGGTACGCCACCCGGGCGCTGCTGCGGAATCGAGGGCGCCGACGGCTGCTCACCCCAGGCGCTCGGCGGCGGCGTACTGGGCTGGGCGGGCGGAGCGGACGCCGACTGCGCCGGTCCCATCAGGTCGCTGTACGCCGACATCCCAGCCCCACGACCGGCCGGAGCCGGACTGACCGGCGGCTGGATCGTGGTCTGCGACGGCATCGCCGCCTGCGGGGGAGCCGGAGCGGCGGCCGGTGCACCCGATCCGTACACGGTCGGCTGAGTGGGGCTGCCGTACACCGTGGGCTGGGACGGAGCACCGTAGACCCCGGGCTGCCCGGAAGTCTGCGGTACGCCACCGGCCTCGGCCGGCGAGATGCGGCCGACCGACACGGACGCGCGGGCCGAAGCCTGCGCGGGCCGGCCCTGCGGGACCGCCTGCGCCGGAATCTGCGGTGCGGCCTGCTCGGGTGCGGCGGCGGGGCTGCCGTACTGCGCCGGAGCGGACTGCGCAGCCGGTGAACCGTACGTTCCCGGAGTCGGCGCGGGGCTCGTCGGCGCGGGCGGCGCCATGGGCAGGTTCGACGGGGGTTCCTCCGCCGGGGGAGTCGCCGGCTGCGAGGCGGTCGAGCCGTAGACCCGGCCCGAGCCACGCGACTGCGGCACGGCTTCGGCGGGCGGAGCGATCCGGCTCGCCACCGGGACGGCGGCCTTCGCGACCGTTCCCGCGGCGGCTCCAGCCGCTCCCGCGACGACGGCGGCCGCGACGGGCGCGGCGACCGGAGGCGGCGGGGTCGGCGCGGTCTCCGGAGCCGGTGCGGGCGCACCGTACACACTGGACTCGGCAGCGGGCGCGGGTGCGGCCGAACCGTAGACGCCGCCACTCGACGCGGGCTCGCCATACGACGGCGCCGCATCGCTGTATGCCGGTGCCGGCTCGCTGTACGACGACGCGGGCTCGCTGTAGGACGGAGCGGGATCGCTGTACGACGCCCCGTTGTACGCCGGTGCCGGGTCGCTGTAAGACGGTGCGGAGTCGCTATAGGACGATGCCGGCGCCGGCTCGGGCTCGGCGTACGAGGGCGCTGAGTCGTGGGCGGGGGCCGAGTCGTATGCGGGCGCAGCCGAGCCGTAGACGCCGCCGCCGCTGGACGGCGCGGCACCATAGCCGCCACCGCTGGAGGGCGCAGCACCGTAGCCACCGCCGCTGGACGGCGCGGCTGAGCCGTAGACGCCGCCACCACTCGACGGCGCGGCTGAGCCGTAGACGCCGCCACCACTCGACGGCGCGGCTGAACCGTAGACGCCCGCGTCGGAGGACGGCGACGACTGTGTTGGCGGCGGGGTCGCCGGGGAGATCGGCTCTTCGAAGACCGACGTGTACGAGCGCGGCTCCGAAGCGGGCTCGGCGGGCGCTTCGCCGCCGAACGGGGACCAGCCCGTCGAATTCGCCTCGGGGATCTCGAACGCCCAGCTCCCGGTACGCCCTTCCGGCGCGGCCGACGAAGCGCCCCCGCCGGCGGAAGACCCGGCGGAAGCGGTGGGCGCGGGCGACTCCTCGACCGGCGGCGGACCGCTGGGTGCGAAGGACTGCCAGGCCGGCGGCGACGACTGAGCCCACGACGGGGTCTCCTCCGCGCGCCCGGCCGTGCTCCAGGCGTCCGGCGCCGGCTCGGCCGGGTTCGGCAGCGGGACCACCGCGGGCGGCGGAACGTACACCGATTCGCCCGGTTGCGGGGCGAACGACGTGTTCTGCGCGGGCGGCGGGTCGTAAGCCGACGACGACGGCGGATCGTACGAGGAAGACGGCGCCGCGTCGTACGACGACGAAGCGGGCGCGTCATAAGACGGCCGCGAGTCATAAGACGACTGCGCTGCCGGTGCGTCATAAGACGGCTGCGACTCATAAGACGGCTGAGCGTCATAAGACGGCCGCGAGTCGAAGGACTGCTGCGCTGGCGGCGCGTCATAAGACGACGGTGCGTCATAAGACGGCTGCGACTCATAAGACGGCTGAGCGTCGAAAGGCGGCCGCGAGTCGAAAGACTGCTGCGCCGGCGGCGCGTCATAAGACGGCGGCGCTTCGTGGGTCGGCTCGGCCGAGCCGCCGTCCGGCGGGAACCCACCGAACGCGGGCGCTGCGGCGGAGCCGTTGTAAGAGCCGGTCGGAGCGGGTTCAGCCGCCTCGTCCGCGCCGAACATCGGGAACGGCGAGGCCGGTGCCGCTGCGGTGGGCTGCCCGGGAGCGAAGTCCGGGAAGTCCTCGGCGGCCGGCGGTGTGCCGAACACGCCGTAGCGGTCCGACCCGGCGTTGCCCGCGTGGTCGGGGAACTCGGACGTCATTCGCGCGCCTCCTTCACGTACCGGTCGTACCGTACCGGTCCGCAGCGCAGACGGGAACCCGGGCCATGGGCCGACCTAGTCGTCGGAGTTGGGTGCCAAAACCGGACAGAACGAGAAAACCGCAGGTCAGCCGCGTGGTGTGATGGCCGCCAGCAGCTCCGGACCGCGCCGGTCGACTGCGTCACCGCCGATGATCACACCCAGCCAGACCGCACCCAGCCCGTACGCGACACCGACCGGCAAGGCCAGCCAGGTCCAGAGATCTCCCGCGAGGGCCGCGGCCAAGATCAGCGGTGTGGCCAGGATGACCGAGCCGACCATGGCGACCAGGGCGAGCAGGCTTTTGGTCAAGCCGCCGCCGGTGTTCACCGCGAACGGGTTCGACGTCTCGGGGAGGGCGTACGCGCCGAAGACGCTCACGATCAGGCACGCCGTGAGGCTGACCCCGTACCCGCCGAGCAGGATGCCGATCCGCGCCGGCAACTCGGCGGCGTCGCCTCCGAGCAGCGTCACGAGGATCGAGATGAGCACGATCAACGGGACGATGTAGAGGGAGTAGCCGATGATCCGGCTGCGGATCTCCCGTCGCCCCGGTACGCCGGTCGCCAGGTGCAACGCGTACGCCGTGCCGTCGAAGCCGAACTGGTTGGCGACCGCCACCGCGCCCAGTACGCCCACGAAAACCATCGACGCGGTGTGGATCGCCGGATTGTCGGGCAACGCCGGGGCATCCGCTTCGCTCGGGAGCAGCCCGGACGGGCCGAGGTTGAACAGCACCGGCAGGAAGACGCCGATGACGGCGAAGGTGATCAGGTTCGCCCGGCGCCGGGTGTCCCGCCACCAGTAGCGCGCCTCGCGTACCACCATCGCGCCCTCGGCCGTGGCCGGCACCCAGCGCAACCGGCCGAAGAACTGGGGCACCGGCGAGGCCGATCCGGCGGCGCGCCGGGGGCCGGAGGCGTCGGTCGCGCCGAGCATGGCCCGTTCGATGGTCGCCGACCACCACCACAGCAGCAGGCCGGTGGTGACGACGCCGATGCCGACCTTCGCGACCGCCGCGAGGTAGTCGCCCCGAGCGGCGGACACCGCGGCGGACCACGGCGCGGCCAGCGGGGTCCAGCCCAGGACCTCGGCGAAACCCTCCAACTTGGCGAAGTCGGCGCGGGAGAGCGCCGAGATCCCGAAGATCTGCGCCGGCCCGAGCAAGGCGACCAGCAGTGCGAGACCGATCGCGGCGAGATCGCGTACCCGTCGGGATCCCAGAAGATTGGCGAACGCGCTCGTGACCGCTCGCGAGAGCGCGACGCACATCAGCAGGCCGACCACGACGCCGACCGCGCTCACCACGGCCGGGAGCACCCCGTGACCGAGGGCGGACCCGATGACCAGACCGGAGGTCGCGAGCAGGGTGGCCGCGACCGGGACGCCGAGCAGCGCGGCCGTGAGCAGGCCGGTGATGAGCGTGCGCCGGGGGATCGGGAGCAGGGCGAACTTGGCCGGCGCGAGCGACTCGTCGACGCCGAACCAGAGCAACGGGCCGAACAGCCAGCCGATCACCAGCAGCGCCCCGCCGAGCGTCGGGACCAGGGCGGTCAGCTCCGGATAAGCCGGCTGCATCGAGGCGATCAGGGCCAGGCAGCCGCCGCCGCCGAACCAGGCGCCGAAGAACAGCGACAGCACGAACATCGCGACGCGCGCCGGTTTGCCGCGGAAGCCGTTGCGCAGCACCCGAAGTTTGAGCTGGGCGAAGAGTCTCACAGCCACTGGAGTTCCTCGCCGGTCGCGGTGCGGCCGCCGACCACCTCGACGAAGACCTCCTCCAGTTCGCGTCCGCCGGTGACCTGCTCCAGCGTGCCGACGGTCCGGATGCGGCCCTCCGCCATGATCGCGACGTGGCTGCACAGCCGCTCGACGACCTCCATGACGTGGCTGGAGAAGATCACCGTTCCGCCACCCTGGACGTACCGCTGCAGGATGTCGCGGATCAGCGACCCGCTCACCGGGTCGACCGCCTCGAACGGCTCGTCCAGCACCAGCATCCGGGGCGCGTGCAACAACGCGCAGGCCAGGGCGATCTTCTTCTTCATGCCGGCGGAATAGTCGATCACCAGCGTCCGGCCCGCGTCGGCCAGGGCCAAGACGTCCAGCAGCTCCTTCGCGCGCTGGTCCACGACCGCGCGGTCCATGCCCCGCAACATCCCCGTGTACGCGAGCAGCTCGGCCCCGTCCAGCCGGTCGAAGAGGCGTACGCCGTCCGGCATGACGCCGAGCAGCGCCTTGGCCTGGACGGGATCCGCCCAGACGTCGTGCCCGAGGACGACCGCGGTGCCCTGATCGGGGCGCAGCAGCCCGACCGTCATGCTCAGCGTCGTCGTCTTGCCCGCACCGTTCGGGCCGAGCAGCCCGAAGAAGCTGCCGGTCGGGACGTCGAGATCGACGCCGGCCACAGCGATTTTCTGGTCGAACCGCTTCACGAGGCCGCGCAGGGCGAGTGCTGTCACGTCCTGAGCTTAAGGTCCGCCCGCCCCCTCCCAGGTAGCCCTCTGCGCTGGATCAGGGATCTCGGTCGAATCTTGGGCAAGATCCGACCCGGAACCGTGATCCAGCGCCCAGTCAGGAGACCGCGCGCAGGGCTTCCGGTGCGTGCAGCCGGAACATGATCTGCCGGATGTCGGCGGGCACCCGGTGCTGGGTGGCGAACGACACCGCCACCATCACGGCGAAGGCGAGCGGCACCGTCCAGGCGGCCGGCTGGGCGATCAGTTCGCCAAGCGTCCCGGGTAGCTCCGGGCCGAACACCGTGACCAGGACCGACGCCGCCGCGGCTCCGCCGCCGGCCAGTACGCCGGCCGCCGCCCCGAGGTCGGTCAGCCCTCGCCACCAGGTGCCGAGGACGAGCAGCGGGCAGAAGCTCGACGCGGCGACCGCGAAGGCCAGACCGACCACTTGGGACACGTTGAGCCCGGTGACGTTGAGCGCGAGCACGAGCGGAACGGTCCCACCGAGTACGGCGGCCACCCGGAAGGCGCGTACCGATCCTCGCCCGAACACGTCGGTCGCCAGCACCCCAGCCACTGCGGTGAGCAGCCCGGACGCGGTGGAGAGGAAGGCGGCGAACGCCCCGGCCGCCACGAGCGCGCCGAGCAGCTGCCCCAGTACGCCGGTCCCGAGCGCCCGTTCCGGCAACAGCAGCACGACGGCGTCGCTGCGGCCCGAGGCCAACTCGGGGGTCCAGATGCGCCCGAGGACTCCGTAGAGCGTCGGGAACAGGTAGAACGCCCCGACCAAGCCCAGCACGACCAGCGTCGTACGCCGAGCGGCCGCCCCGTCCGGATTGGTGTAGAAGCGCACGAGGACGTGGGGGAGACCCATCGTGCCCAGGAAGGTCGCGAGCATCAGCGAATAGGTGCTGAACAGCCCGCGCTTGCCGCCCTCGCTCGGCAGCAGCCATTCCAGCGGGGCGGGCACGTGCGGTTGCCCGGTCGACCGCCAGTGCAGCACGAGGAAGATCGCCGGGACCGCGAGCGCGGTGAGCTTCAGCCAGTACTGGAAGGCCTGGACGAAGGTGATGGCACGCATGCCGCCGAACGCGACGTTCGCCGTCACCACCCCCGCGACCAGCACCGATCCGGCCCAGTAGGGCGAGCCCGTGACAGTCGCCAGGGTCAGCCCGGCCCCCTGGAACTGCGGAACGAGGTAGAGCCAGCCGATGAAGACGACGAACCCGGTGGCCAGCTTGCGCAACCGACGCGAACCGAGCCGGAGCTGGCAGAAGTCGGGCAGGGTGAAGGCGCCCGAGCGGCGCAGCGGCGCGGCGACGAACAGCAGCAACGCCAGGTAGCCCGCGGCGAACCCGACCGGATACCAGAGCATGTCCACGCCGAAGCGCAGGATCAGCCCGGCGACGCCGAGGAAGCTCGCCGCGCTCAGGTACTCCCCGCCGATCGCGGCCGCGTTCCAGGTCGGGCTGATCACCCGCGAGGCCACCAGGAAATCGCTGGTCGTGCGGGCGAGGCGCAGACCATAGGCCCCGATGGCCAGGGTCGCGAGGGTCACCACGCCGATCGCGGGCAGCAGATAGGGGTTGCTCACCGCCGCTCACCGCCGGCATCGCGATGCAGCGCGGCGAAGTCCGTCTCGTTGCGGTTCGCGAGGCGCACGAAGGCCACGCCGACGCCGATCAAGAAGGGGTACGCGAGTAAGCCGAGCAGCAGCCACGGCAAGCGGAATCCGGCGATCCTGACCTCGCCGAAGCTGGGCGCGAGGCTGAACAACAACGGCAGCGAGCCGAGCCCGACCAGCACCACGACGGCGAGCCGCAGCGCGAGGGCGAGCTGCGCCCGGACGAGGCCGCGCAGCAGAACGTCCTGAACGGCCGCCGGCGCGGCCGGATCGCCACCGCGCCGGGGGGTGGCGATCTCCGCGAGCACCACCCGCGTACGCACCGGGCCCGGCGGCTCATCAGCCCGCTGAGCAGCGGACTCGGAACCGTCGGGGGGCGGTGTCATGCCGGGAGTCTATCGACGAGGCAGGACACCGCCATCCCCCTCAGCGCTGGTAGTCGTACCCCCGGCGGCCCTGGCACGGGCCGAAACCGGCCGGGTAGCGCTCGGCGAGCAGCTGCCGGGCCTGTTCCCGGCTCCAGTTCCACTCGTACCAGTCGTCCTTGTCCTCCCGCAGGTTCCGGTCGATGTCGCCGAGTACGCAGTTCCGCGCGCTCTCCGGCAGGTTGACCAGGGCCGGCACGGCGTCGGCCGACAGCGCGCCCAGGTACCAGAGGTCGATCTTCTCGCCCGCCTGGTAGCGCTCGATGTTGTGCTGCGCGATGTAGTGCTCGGGGTTGAGCGCGGCCGCGCCGAGCAGCATGACGACCCAGATCCCGAGGACGGCCCGGGAGAGCCACGGCGCCTTCATCTTCCAGCCCGCCAGCAGCACGAGCAGGAAGCTGATGCCGAGGAACAGTTCCAGCATCGCCACGGCGAAGCGCTCCCGGGTCAGCCCGTACGTGTCGACGTAGAGCTGGAGCCGGGTCAGCGCGGAGACGACGATGACGATGCTCAGTACGCACAACGTCCCCAGCAGCACCCGCAGGGTCAGTCGCTCCCGGCGCTGCTCCTTGTGCCCCCAGCGGGCGGCGGCCGCCACGATCACCAGGGTCAGCAGCGAGACCACCACCAGCTGCCGGAACCCGCCGACGGCGTACTTGGCGTAGGTGACCTGCGCGTGCTCCAGGATGTAGGTGTTCCCGCCGAACAACGCGGTGAACTGGACGGCGACGAAGCCGACGAAGAGCAGGGCGAGCCCGGCCAGCGGCAGCGCGAGCAGGTCGCGGCCGAACAGCGGGCGGCCCGGGCTCTCCATGCCCCGCAGGTCCGGCGGGTTGCTCGCGAGGAACACCCCGCCCGCCGCGAGCAGCAGTCCCACGCACAGCAGGAAGATGCGCAGGATCAGGTTCCCCGCGTCCCAGTCTGGAATGACGTTGCCGATCCGGCTGAAGAACGCCTCGAGGTAGTGCGCGAAGACCGCGTCGGCCGAAGCGAACAGCGCCCCGAAGATGAGCAGCAGCACCAGAGTGATGACCACCGACAGCATCACGTTGGCGTTCCGCCGGGATCGGGCGGAGGCCGCCGCGGCGTCACCGTCCTGTCCGGCGGCCCGGCGTCGCTCGGCCCGGCGCGCGGCCATCCCGGCGAGGCTCTGAGCTACCCACGGGATGCTGCGGAACCCGGCGATGGGCGCGGCGACGACGCCGAACAGCATGGCCCGGACGGACTTGCCCCCGGCCGCGGCCAACGACGCGCACGCGAGCGCGCCGATGACGAAGTAGAAGGTGAGCAGCCCGGACGCCCGGATGGCGCTCATCGTCAGCAAGGCGAGCGCGGCCAGCCCCCAGACCAGACGCATGATCCGGTCGTTACGGCTGACCTCGGCGTCACTGCGCCAGGCGGCGTACCCGACGCCCAGGGCGGCGGCGAGACCGGCGATCGGCCAGCCGATGCCCGGCTTGCTCAGCGGCAACGCCAGGGCGAAGCCCAGCCCGCCGAGCAGGATGCCCAGCAGCGCCAGGACGGGTGCCGGATGCCTCGGACCCGGCCAGCGGGTCTGCGTGAAACTCGGCGGCGGCGTACGCGGGGCGTAGCCAGGCGGGTTGGTCCAATACCCGGTCGGCGGCACCGGCGGATAAGGCGGCCCCGGCTGCGGGAACCCAGGCGGCGGGGTCTGCGGCGGCACCTGAAACACCGGCTGCCCGGCCGGCTGGGCCATCGGCTGCTGCGGAATCGGCTGCTGGGCCATCGGCTGCTGCGGAATCGGCTGTCCGGCCGGTTGGGCGATCCGTTGCTGCTGCGCTGGCTGCTGCTGCGCGGGCTGCGCGGTCGGCTGCCCGACCGGCTGTTGCGGAGCCGACTGGGCGACGGGCCGCGTGGGAACCGACGGCGAGGCGATCGGCGCTGCCTCAGCGGCCACCGCTGCTGCGGCAGTTTCGGCGGCCACCGTCTCAGGCGCGTCAGCATCGGCGAGCTCAGCCGCTGCTACGGCGTTGGCCGGAGCGGCCTTCTTCGCCGGCGTCGCCTTCTTGGCTGTGGCGGCCTTAGCCGGGGCGGCCTTAGCCGGGGTCGCCTTGGCTGGAGCCGCCTTCTTCGCGGGCGCGGCCTTCTTGGCGGGCGCGGCCTTCTTGGCCGGCGTCGCCTTCTTCACCGGGGCAGTCGCAGGCGGAATGGTCGCAGGCGGAGTAGTCGCCGAAGGATCAGTCGCCGACGGTGGCACGTCGGCGGACGGGTCGGCGGCCGTCGCCTTCTTCGCCGCGCGAGCCCGCTTCGCCGGCGGCGCTGGTGGCTCCGCTTCCGGGGGTACGGCGGACGAGGCATCCATTGCGTCCGCAGTGGACGGTGTCGGTTCCTCGGGCGGTAGGGGCTGTTCAGGCGTCTCAGACATCCGGCTTCTCCTGTCAGACCAGTGGGTCCGTCACAGCGGACTGGACTGTAACTGGAAGGAGGCTCAGCTAGGTGTCCCGCGTTGCCAGCCTTGCTTGGCCGCCCGAACGAGCCGATCTTTCAGCTCCCGGGTGTGGCGGCGACTGACGGGCAGCTCAGCGCCGTCGACGACGACCACGTAGCCGGTGTTGGTCAGCCGTAGTTCACCTATAAGTCTGATCTGCACCAGGTACGAACGGTGGATACGGACGAAGCCCGCGTCGGCCCAATGCTCGGCCAACGTCGCCAGCGGTACGCGTACCAGGTGGGAACCGCCCGCGGTGTGCAGCCGGGCGTAGTCGCCTTGCGCCTCGACCCAGCGGACGGCCGACCGTGGCAGCATCTTCGTCACCCCGGCCAGCTCGACCGGGATCGACACGTCCTCGCCGGCGGGGACCGGTGGCGCGCCCGGGAGGACGAGCCGGGCGACGACGCGGCGGACGGACTCGGCGAGCCGGTCGGCCCGGATGGGTTTGCGGACGTAGTCCACGACGCCGAGGTCGAAGGCGTCCACCGCGGCGTCGTCGTACGCGGTCACGAACACCACGGCGGGCGGCCGGGCGAACCGGCGCAGGACCCGGGCGAGTTCGAGCCCGTCGAGGCCGGGCATCCGGATGTCGAGGAAGACCGCGTCGACCTCGTGATCACGCAGGATGCGCAACGCGTCGGTGGCGTCGGCGGCGGTGTGCAGGCGGGCGATGCGCGGGTCGGCGCGCAGCAGATAGGCCAGCTCGTCCAGGGCTGGCGGCTCGTCGTCGACCGCCAGTACGCGTAAGAAAGCCGGAACGTCGACAGAACTCATGCCGACACCCCCGGGTGGAACTTCGGGATGCGCAGGCTGACCTTCGTCCCGGCGCCCAGCGCGGTCTCCACGATCAGCCCGAACCGGTCGCCGAACACCGACCGGAGCCGCTCGTCCACGTTGGCCAGGCCGACGTGCTGGCCCGCCTCACCCGTCTCCCCGGTCTCGTCGGCCTCGTCGTCCTCGGTCAAGTGGTCACCGCCTCCGGGGCGTCTCGCCAGGACGGCCGGATCCATCCCGACACCGTCGTCCTCCACCGTGATGTGGCATTCCGAGCCCGCGTCCTCGGCCTCGATCCGCAGATTACCGACCCCGGGTTTGCGGGACAGCCCGTGGCGTACGGCGTTTTCGACGAGCGGCTGCAGGCAGAGGAAGGGCAGGGTCACCGGCAGCACCTCGGGCGCGATCCGAAGGCGTACCTGGAGGCGGTCGCCGAACCGCGCGCGCTCGATGGTCAGGTAGCGGTCGATCGAGCGCAGCTCCTCGGCCAGCGTCGTGAACTCGCCGTGCGCCCGGAACGAGTACCGGGTGAACTCGGCGAACTCTTCGAGCAGGTCCCGGGCCCGGTCCGGGTCGGTACGCACGAACGAGGCGATCGCGGTCAGCGCGTTGTAGATGAAATGCGGGCTGATCTGGGCGCGGAGGGCGCGTACCTCGGCTCGGGCGAGCCGAGCGCGGGACCGGTCCAGCTCGGCCAGCGCCAACTGGGCCGACACCCAGCGCCCGGTCTCCAGCGACGCCTGGACCAGGCCGGGTGCCGGGCGATCCGAGGTCACCGCGGCCAACGCCGCGCGAGCGGTGACGCCGTCCCCGGTCAACGGCACGATCACCGCGCCGCGGACCGGGCAGTCGATCCGCTCGCAGGGCAGCTCCTCGATCGTCAGCACGGCGGTACGCCCGGAGCGGATCCCGGTGCTCGCCGCCGCCACGAGCTGATCCGTGTGGTGGCCGCCGAGGCCGTCCAACGCGAGCTGCGTACCGTCCTCGTAGAGGCCGAGACCGGCCGACCCGATCAGGGGACGGAGATGGCGTACCGCCCGGGTCGCCGAAGCTGGAGTCAGACCGGCCCGCAGCGGCTCCGCGGCCAGGCCCGCCGCGTGAAGCACTTGGTAGGTGGCCCGCTGGGCCGCCGTGGCGATCCGCGGACGGCGACGCAGCCGGACCACCGCGCCCACCGCGAGCGCCAGCGCCAGGACCAGCGCGAGCGCGGCGAGAGCGGTGGGCATGCGCGCCGCGGAGTTAGTACGCGCCCTTGCGCGCGAAGACCACGCCGACCGTCCGCCACAGGATGGCCAGGTCGTAGGCGAGCGACCAGTTGTCCACGTAGTACAGATCCAGTCGCACCGCCTCCTCCCACGTGGTGTCGGAGCGGCCGGAGACCTGCCAGAGCCCGGTCATGCCCGGGCGCACGAGCAGGCGGCGGCGGGCAGGTCCTTCGAAGTCGTCGTCGCCGGCCGGCAGCGGACGCGGCCCGACCAGGGACATCTCCCCGATGATGACGTTGATGAGCTGCGGCAGCTCGTCGAGCGAGGAGGCCCGCAGGAAGCGCCCGATCGGCGTGACCCGGGGGTCGTCCTTCATCTTGAAGAGCAGGCCGTCGCTCTCGTTGAGGTCGACCAGGGTGGCCAGGCGTTCCTCGGCGTCGGTGTACATGGTCCGGAACTTCCAGACCCGGAAGAGGCGGCCCTCGTGACCGATCCGCTTCTGCCGGAAGAAGATCGGGCCCGGGTCGGTGATCTTGATGGCCAGCCCGATGATCGCGAAGATCGGCAGCAGCGCGATGACGCCGAGGAGGGCGCAGAGCCGGTCCATCGCGTTCTTGGCCAGCAGCGAGACGCCGGACAGCGTCGGCTCCTCGACGTGCAGCAGCGGCAGGCCCTCGATCGGCCGGATGTGTACCCGGGGACCGGCGATGTCGGTGATCTGCGGCGCGACGACCAGGTCGACGCCCGAGCCCTCCAGCTCCCAGGCCAGCTCGCGCAGCTTGCCCGGCTCGGAGTTGGCCGACCCGCAGATGGCGATGGTGTCCGCGCCGACCTCGTGGACCAGCCCGATGATGTTGCGATTCGTGTAGACCGGGATCGGGACTTGGGCCCGTCGAGCGGCTGACACGCCGTCGGTGAGGTGGATCGCCACCGGCTGGAGCCCGGCGGCCGGGCTGCGGGTGACGATCTTGTAGACGTAGAGCGTCTCCTGCAGCGTGCCGACCAGCAGCGTGCGGTGGTTGGCGTGCCGGATCCGCCGCCGGACGAAGTGCAACGCCCGGCGCGCGAGCCCGCGCAGGATGAGCATGTAGATCAGGGCGCCGAGGACGGCGGTCAGCACGGACCAGCGGGACAGCAGGACGCGGAAACCGAAGGCGGCGACCGAGACGGTGGCCAGCACGGCCACCCCGGCTCGAACGACCCGTTTGAACTCGTCCGCCCCGATGCCGAGCCGGCGGCGGTCGTACGCCCCGTTGCCCCAGAGCAGGATGAGCCAGCAGACCGGCAGCGCCACATACGCGATCTCGGCGAAGAACGGCACGTTGAGGCCGGTGCTCGCCCGGGTCTCCCACCACGTGACCGCGGTGTAGCTGCCCAGCGCGGCGGCGGCGTAGTCGAGGACGATCAGGATCAGGATGTAGGGCCGGTGCCATCGGGCGAGCCGGGGACGCGTACGCATCCAGACCGAGCGAGTGACGCCGTTGTATTTCTTCCGCGCGCCGTTCACCGCGGCGGCCCGGCGACCGGCGCCGGTACGCGGCCCGCCATCGGCGGGTTGAGCTGCTGATTCTCCGGCAGGCGGAACCGTCGGAAGCTCTTGCGTCGGCTCCGACTCGGTGCGTCCCGCGACCTCTGGAGGCTTCTTGAGACTCGTCGTCACCTCACCCGGGTCCTCCCGTGCCACGTTCGCCAGTCTTCCATTCCCACCACCGAGACAGGGCTCACATGTGGTGGGGAGGAAGCCCGAGTCACTATACCGACGTTTGATGGGTGCGGAAGAGGGCTGATCATGCGGTGACTCTGAGTTCTCTGCGCGTCACCTCAAGAGTTTGGACAATCGGCGGTCCGCGAGCGGCTTCCCGCCGGTCTGACACGTCGGGCAATACTGCAGGCTGGAGTCGGCGAAAGAGACTTCCCGGACGGTGTCTCCGCAGATCGGGCAGGGCTGCCCGGTACGCCCGTGGACCCGCAATCCGCCCTTCTTCTCGCCCTTCAAAGTCGCCGCCTTCTGCCCGACCGACCGGTTCACCGCGTCGGTGAGCGTGCCGAGCATCGCGTCGTAGAGCGCCTTGAGCTGTTCGTCGGTCAGCTTCCCCGTGAGCGCGTACGGCGACAGCCTCGCCACGTGCAGGATCTCGTCCGAGTACGCGTTGCCGACCCCGGCGATGATCTGCTGGTTCCGCAGGACGCCCTTGATCTGCCCGGACTGTTTGCGGACCAGCGCCGAGAACTCGTCCAGGGTGAGCCCGAGCGGCTCCGGCCCCAGCGTCGCGATCTGCGGCACCGACTGGGGGTCCTTGACGAGGTAGACGGCCAGCTTCTTCTGCGTGCCCGCCTCGGTCAGGTCGAAGCCGGACCCGTCGTCGAGGCGTACGCGCAGCGCGATGGGGCTCTTGCCGGGCTTGAGCGGGGTGGCCGAGGTGAAGCTCTCCCGGTAGTGCAGCCAGCCCGCCCGGGCCAGGTGCGTCACCAGCATCAGGCCGTCGCCGGCCCCCGCTCGATCCGGCGTCAGCCGGGCGGACGGCGGATCGGCGTCGGCGGCACCGCCGAGCATGATCTCGAGGAACTTGCCCCGCCGGCCCGCGTCGGTGATCGTGCGGCCGGCCGCCGCGCTCACCGGTGGATCGAACGTCTTCAGAGCACTGATGGCCGAGACTTCGACCCTGCTCACGGTACGGCCGACCGCGCGCTCGCGCAGGAAGGCGGCGAGCGCTTCGACTTCGGGCAGCTCTGGCACCCGTCCAAGTTACCCCGACCGATAAGGTTCCGAAGGTGACCGGTACGTGGAGACGGGGCTGGGTCATCGCCGCCCTCGCCGTAGCGCTGGCTGCGCTGATGGCCCTGCACGCGTACATCCCGAACGGGGTGCGCAACCTCGGCAGCCTCCTGGAGACCTTCCTGCCCTGGCTCGGGCTCCCGATTCCGATCCTGGCCGGGCTGGCGATCTACCGGCGCTCGGCGCCCGCCGGCATCGCCGTGCTGCTCCCGATCGTGGTCTGGCTCGCCCTGTTCGGCGAGATCGTCCTCCCGGCCAAGGGCGGCGGCCCGCACGATCTGCGGGTGGTCAGCAACAACGTGCTGGCCGGCAACGAGGATCCGGCCGCCACCAGCCGGCAGCTCGTCGCGGCCGACCCCGACGTCATCGGGTTGCAGGAGATCCCCTCGAACGCGGTCGCCGCGTACGAGGCGGAGCTGGCCTCGGCGTACCGGTATCACGTGGTCCGGGGGACGGTCGGGCTGTGGAGCCGCTTCCCGATCACCGAGCCGAGCGCGGTCGACCTGCGGCTCGGCTGGGACCGGGCGCTGCGGGCGGTCGTCCACGCGCCGGCCGGGACGATCGCGGTCTATGTGGCTCACATGCCGTCGGTCCGGGTCGACGTGGACCAGGGATTCACCGCCGACCAGCGGGACGACAGCGCGGCGGCGCTCGGCGAGGCGCTCTCGGCCGAGCGGAATCCCCGGGTCGTCCTGCTGGCCGATCTGAACGGCAGCGTCTACGACCGGGCGCTGGCCCCGATCACCGCCCAGCTGGACTCCGCCCAGGCGGCCGCGGGCAGCGGGTTCGGGTTCAGCTGGCCGGCCGGCTTCCCGCTGGCCCGGATCGACCACGTCCTCATCCGCGGCGTGGACGTCGCGCACGCGTGGGTGCTCCCCGCGGACGGCAGCGATCACCGGCCGGTCGCGGCTGACCTCCGCCTCGCGAAGTCCACCGGGTAGCGTTGCGCACCGTGAAGGTCGTCGTCGCCCACAATCGCTACCGGTCGGACGCGCCGAGCGGCGAGAACATCATGGTCGACCTGGAGTCCGCGCAGCTGGCGGCGGCGGGCGTCGAGGTGGTCCCGTTCCAGCGTGACTCGGATGACATCCCGTCCCTGCCGGCCGTCCAGAAGGCCTTGCTGCCGCTGTCGCCGATCTGGTCGCCGGCCTCCACCCGCGCGCTCGCCGATCTGCTGCGCCGCGAGCGGCCGGACGTCCTGCACCTCCACAATCCGTATCCGCTGCTGTCGCCGGGAGTGGTCCGGACCGCGCATCGCCACGGCGTGCCGGTGGTCCAGACCGTCCACAACTACCGACAGGTATGCGCACCGGGGCTGTACTTCCGGGATGGCCACGTCTGCACCGACTGCAAGGGCAAGGCGTTCGCCCTGCCGGCGATCCAGCACCGGTGTTACCGCGGCTCGGCCGCGCAGAGCGCGATCATGGCGACGACGCTGGCCGTCCACCGGGGCACCTGGCAGTCCGTCGACCGCTACATCGCGTTGACCGAGAGCATCGCCGCGCATCTGCGGGACTACGGCATCCCGCCGGAGCGGATCGCCATCAAGCCGAACGCCGTCGAGGACCCAGGGCCGCCCGCGCCGGTGGGCGAGGGCGTCCTGTTCGCCGGGCGGCTGTCCCCGGAGAAGGGCCTGGGCATCCTGCTCGACGCCTGGCGCCGGACCGTGCCGGGGACGCTGGGCACGCTGCGCATCGCCGGGGACGGCGAGCTGCGGCCGCTGGCCGAGGCCGCCGCGGCCGAACGGTCGGACGTGGAATACCTCGGACCGCGCGATCGGGCGGGCGTACGCGAACTGATGCGCGCCTCCGCGCTCGTCACGGTGCCGTCCACCTGGTTCGAGCCGCTCTCGACGGTGATCATCGAGGCGCTGGCCAACGGGCGTCCCGTCCTCGGCACCGCCCTGGGCGGCAGCCCGTATCTCATCGACTCGGCGGGCTGGGTCGTCGCGCCGACCGCCGACGCGCTCGCCGGAGTGCTTCCGCTCGCCATCAAGGAAGCTGGTTCGCTGGCGCAGGGCGCGCGGGAGCGTTACCTGGCCAACTTCCATCCCGACGTGGTGACGAGCCGCCTCATCGACATCTACTCGTCCGTCGCCGGATCGCGGCGCGCCTGAGCGCTCGCCCGGCTCAGCCGGGCCTTTTCAGCTCGGTCGGCTCAGCTTGGTCGGTTCAGCTCGGCTGGTATGCCTTGCGCGCCGTGAAGGCGATGCTGGCGAGCAGGAATCCGCCGTTGACGAAGGTGAACGCGGCGGCGTACCAGACGGCCCAGTCGGCCTGGATCGCCAGGACGACCCCGGCGAGCAGGAACACCACGCCGGGGTCGCGGACCAGCTTGACCACCCGGACGGGCAGTGACTGCGACGGCATCATCGAGTCCGCGTTCGGGCCGGACTGGAGCACGCTCGTGATGAGGTTGACCATCCAGGTCCCGGCGAACATGGTGAGCAGCCAGACCGGCGCGTCCGAGCGGGCCGCCGCCACCGCCGAGATCGCCGTGACGAGGGCGATCTGGGAGGCCACGTCACAGAGGATGTCGATGCGGGCGCCGGCGGCCGAGCGTTGGCCGGTGACCCGGGCGAGCTGACCGTCCGAGCAGTCCAGCACGTACGCCACCTGCCAGCCGACGAGGGCGAGTACGCCGATCCAGCTGGACCAGGAGTCGGCGCGCAGCACGACGATCACCGAGGCGGCCAGCCCGACGAGCAGGTTGGCCAGCGTCAGCGTGGTCGGCCGGAGGCCGGCCCGGGAGGCCGCGTACGCCGTCGCCGCGCCGAGGCGCTGGCTGAAGGCCTCCGAGAACAGTCCGCCACCGCGGTTGACCTGGTAGAAGTCACGGACGGACGGCATCGACGTAGTCCTCCACCAGGGTGCGCAGCTTGGCCCGCGACATCGTAGCGCCCACGCCCAGGTGTTCCAGGATCGTGTAGCGCTCGGGGCGGGTCTTGGGGGCGAACTCGGCGACCTCGACGAAGTCGTCCAGCGACAGGCCCAGGTCGGCGGGGAGCCGCGGGAGCCCGTGCCGGGCGAGCACCCTCGACATCTGCTGGAAGCGGGACTGGTCGCCGCGCAGGAAGGTGCAGAAGAGACCGCCGAGACCGACCTGCTCGCCGTGGCTGCCGTGTCCCGGCTTCAGGATGTTCATCGAGTGCGAGATCTCGTGGCAGCCGCCGCTGGCCGGGCGCGAGGTGCCGGCGACGGCCATCGACAGCCCGGCCATGATGAGACCCTCGGCCAAGGTGATCAGGTACGCGTCCTCGGTGATCGATCCGGGATGGTTGATCAGCGCCTCGGCACTCGATCGGGCCATCGCCACGGCGAGGCCGTCGATCGGTTCGCCGGTCTCCCGGGCGGACAGCTCCCAGTCGGCGACCGCGCTGATCTTGCAGAGCACGTCCCCGATGCCCGCCTTGGTCTGGCTGTCCGGCCCGGACTCGACGAAGTCCAGGTCGACGAAGACCGCCAGCGGGATGTGCACGCCATAGGACGGGCGCGCCCCGTCATGGTCGAGGGTGGCGGTCGGGGAGGCGATCCCGTCGTTGGCCAGGCTCGTCGCGACGGTCACCATCGGCAGCCCGTAGCGGGTGGCGGCGTACTTGGTGGTGTCGACGGTCTTGCCACCGCCGATGCCCACCACCGCGTCGACGCTCAGGTTGCGCAGCTGCGTACCCAGCTCCAGCGCGGACTCGAGAGTGCCGCCGGTGACGTGGAGGATCTGCGCGTTCTTGAGGGTCGGCGCGATCAGCTCGGCGATCTTCTCGCCCTGCCCGGGGCCGACGACGATGGCGACCTCCCCGTTGGCGGACACCCGGCCGTCGGCGAGCAGCTTGCCGAGGCTGGCCACGGCGCCCCGGCGGACGTCGATGGTCAGCGGCGCCTGGACCGAACGGGTCAGTAGCGGCATGCGATCTCCCGCGCGCGGGCGAGGTCGTCGTGGTTGTCGACCTCGACCCACTCCACCTGGCCGATGGGTGCGCCGGTGATCAGTCCGCCGCGGTTGGCGTACTCCTGGTAGCCGTCCTCGTAGTAGAGGTTCGGGTCGCGTTCCCAGGTCGCCTGGAGCGCGTCGGCCAGGTCGGCCGCCACCTCCGGCTGGATCCGGGTCAGCCCGATGTACTCCCCGTCCGCGGTCGCCGGGTCCATGAGCTTGGTGATGCGCTCCAGCCGGCCGTCGGCCGAGAAGATCGCCTTCATCTCCTCGTCGGCCAGCTTCTTCTGGTCGTCGATCGCCAGGGTGATGCCGTTGGCCGGGGCCGCCAGCAGGGTCCGCTCGACACTCTGCGGGTGGACGGTGTCCCCGTTGACCAGGAGCGCGCCCCGGGCGAAGTGCTCCCGCGCCAGCCACAGCGAGTACGCGTTGTTCCACTCCTCGGCCTTGTCGTTGTGGACGAGGCTGAGCGTGATCCCGTACTTCTCCTCCAGCGCCGCCTGGCGGGCCACCACGGCCTCGGCGCGGTAGCCGATGACGGCGGTGATCTCGGTGAGGCCCACAGCGGCCAGGTTGGCCAGCGCGATGTCGAAGATCGTGGTCTCGCCGTCGACCGGCACCAGCGTCTTGGGCACGGTGTCGGTATAGGGGCGCAGGCGCCGCCCGGCACCGGCGGCCAGGACGAGACCGATCATGGGAGAACCTCCTGCTGAATGCGGGGTCCGGGGGACCACCCCCGGGTGCAGCCCGACCAGCTTAGTGGAAGTTTGTACAAGCGGCGTTCACCCGCCAGTCACCCCGTCTCGCCCCACCCGGGTGACCCGACGACATATGTCAAGTCTTGAGTGTTGGCCCCATCGCGGCGAGGATGTCCATACGGTTCGTTTCAGTGAGGTGACGACCGAAGGGCGGCGTTCACGATGTTTGTCCGAGACGCGATGACCAAGCCGATTCTCATGGTCGGCCCGGAACACACGCTCCGCCAGACCGCGCAGCTCATGGCGGCCAGACGGGTGGGGTCGGCGATCGTGCTGGACCCGGACGGCGCCGGGGTCGGCATCCTGACCGAGCGGGACCTCCTGTACGCCATCGGCGCCGGCAAAGATCCCGACATCGAGGTCGCTAACGGGCATATCACCTGGGACGTCGTGTACGCCCGGCCGGACTGGTCGTTGGAGGAGGCCGCGATGGCGATGGCCCGCGGCGGCTTCCGGCACCTGGTCGTCATGGACGAGGACGAGGTACTCGGGATCATCTCGGTCCGCGACATCATGCGGGTGTGGGCGCAGCTCCGAGCCGAGGCGGCGGCGTCGGTCTGATCGGTGGCTCACCATTCGGGAGCGCGGTAAGTCGCGCGCGTACCCGGCCCGGCCATCGGTACGCTGAGCAGCTATGTCCCCTGCGCAGCTCATCTCGTTCGCCCGTGGTGCCCCGTCGCTCGACATCGTCGACATCGACGGGCTGAAGACCGCGGCCGTCCGTGCGTTCGACGCCGACCCGGCCGGGGTGACCGCCTACGGCAACAGCCTCGGTTACCAGCCGCTCCGGGAATGGATCGCGGCCAAGCACGGCGTACCCGTCGACCAGGTGATGGTCACCAACGGGTCGCTGCAGGCCGACGCCTTCCTCTTCGAGCACCTGGTCCAGCCGGGCGATCACGTGGTCGTGGAGAAGCCGACCTACGACCGGACCCTGCTCAACCTCCGCAACCGCGGCGCGGTCGTCCACCAGGTGACGCTGGAGCCGGACGGCATCTCGGTGACCGAGCTGCGCGCGCTGCTCGAGGCGGGCGTACGCCCGAAGCTCGCGCACATCATCCCGAACTATCAGAACCCGGCCGGGGTCACCCTGTCGGAGGAGAAGCGGCACGCCCTGCTGGCGCTGGCCCGCGAGTTCGACTTCGTGATCTTCGAGGACGACCCGTACGCCGACATCCGCTTCCGGGGCGAGGCGCTGCCCCAGATGATCTCGCTCGACTCCGACGGCGTCGTCGTGCACGCGTGCTCGTTCACGAAGACGGTCTGCCCCGGTGTCCGCGTCGGCTACCTCATCGGGCCGAGCCGGATCATCGACGGGATCGCCAAGACGGCGACCAACACCTACATCTCCGCCGGCCAGGTCGCCCAGGGCATCGTGCACCAGTTCTGCGTCTCCGGCGACATCGACCGGTCGATCGCCAAGGTGAGCGCCGCCCTCGGCGAGCGGGCCAAGGTGCTCGGCGACTCGCTGCGTACGCGGATCCCGGGGGTCGAGTTCACCGAGCCCGACGGCGGCTACTTCCTCTGGATCGAGCTGCCGGACGACGTCCATGTGGACAAGCTCCTGCCGGAGGCGGCCACCCGTGGGGTCGCCGTGGTCAAGGGCTCCGACTTCCTGTTGGAGGGCGGCGAGCACGCGCTCCGGCTCGCGTTCTCGGCGGTCACCGTGGACGAGATCGACGAGGGCGTACGCCGGCTGGCCGAGGCGATCGACGCCGTCCGCGGCTGAACCGTCGCCATCGTCGCCGGAACCTCGATACCGGCTCCTGATCGGATAACCGACCGATAACAACGCGGCGTCCCGGCCTTCCGCCGGGGCGCCGTTCGGCCCAGAATGCTGCGGAGCCTCATTCCCCCGAGCGCGCCGGGCGGGCCGCCTGCCCCCACCCCCGAACGCGGACGGTCCGCCCGGCGCCCTCGGACTCGGCATGGGCGTAGCCTTGTTGCCCGAACCAACGGCTACGGGAGGAGGCGTCATGGCGGATCGGATCGGCAACGGCGAAACCAAGGGATTGCGCGCCTGGACGGCTCCGGTACGCGGAGCGGTCACCCGGATGTGGGGCGGCACCTTCGACGAGAGCCTGCCGGAGGAGCCCGGCCGTAGCGGCATTGTGGACTGTGCGGTCTACGTCGACGGCGTACGCCGAGAGGGCACGCTCGATTACCGCGCCGCTCTGGAAGCGGCCCGCGCCGAACCCAACGCGTTCGTCTGGCTCGGCCTGAACACCCCCCGTCCGGAGGAGATGGCCGGCATCGCCGACGCCTTCGGACTCCACGAGTTGGCCGTCGACGATGTGATCAACGCCGGGCAGCGGCCGAAGCTGGAACGGTACGAGGACTTCACCTTCCTGGTGCTGCGGTCGGCCCGCTACATCCCGCACGAGGCGCTCAGCGAGCACGCCGAGGTCGTCGAGACCGGTCAGGTCATGCTCCTCATCGGCGACCGCTTCGTGATCACGGTCCGGCACGGCGAGGCGTGCACCCTCCGGGGCGTACGCAAGGAGCTGGAGGGCCGGCCGGAACTGTTGCGTCTCGGCACCTGGGCCGTCGCGTACGCCGTCACCGACCACGTGGTCGACCTCTACGTCGACGCGTCCGAGCGGCTGGAGGACGATCTGGACCTCGTCGAGGAGAAGGTCTTCTCCCGCGAGGGCACCGCCCAAGTGCAGCAGATCTACCAGTTGAAGCGGGAGATGGTGGAGTTCAAGCGGGCGGTCCTGCCCTTGCAGCGCCCCATCATGGCGCTGGTCGGCGAATCGTCCGAAGTGGGCAAGGAGCTGCGGCGTTACTTCCGGGACGTGCAGGATCACCTGACCCGGACGGTCGAGCAGATCGCCGGCTTCGACGATCTGCTGAACTCGATCCTCCAGGCGCGGCTGGCCCAGGTCTCGGTCGAGCAGAACAACGACATGCGCAAGATCGCGTCGTGGGCCGGTATCGCGGCGTTCTGGACGGCGGTCGCCGGGATCTACGGCATGAACTTCGACAAGATGCCGGAACTGCACTGGCAGTACGGCTATCCCATCATCTTCGCCGTGATGGTCGGCGGGTCGCTGCTCCTCTTCCGGCTGTTCCGCCGCTCCGGCTGGCTCTGACCCACAGCGCGACGATCCACAGCACGACGATCCACAGCACGAGCACTCACGACACGACGATCCACAGCGCGAGCACTCACGACACGACGAGCGGCCGCCCAGAACTCCGGGCGGCCGCTCGTCTGTATAGGACTAGCGCTCGATGTCGACCTTCTCGATCACGATCGGCGTGGTGGGCCGGTCGGACCGGTCCGTCGCCGTGGTCGCGATCGCCATGACGACCTGCTCCGACGCCTCGTCGGCGACCTTGCCGAAGATGGTGTGCTTGAAGTTCAGCCACGGGGTCGCGCCGACCGTGATGAAGAACTGCGAGCCGTTGGTCTTCGGGCCGGCGTTCGCCATGGCGAGGATGAACGGCTTGTCGAACTGAAGCTCCGGGTGGAACTCGTCGTCGAAGGTGTAGCCGGGACCGCCGCGACCGGTGCCCGTCGGGTCGCCGGTCTGAATCATGAAGCCCTCGATCACGCGGTGGAACGGCGTGCCCTCGTAGTACGGGCCGTTGCCGGGCTGACCGGTGTTCGGGTCGGTGTATTCGCGAGTGCCCTCGGCCAGCTCGGTGAAGTTGCGGACCGTCTTCGGGGCGTGGTTGCCGTACAGCTCCAGGCGGATCGGCCCGAGGCTGGTGTGCAGGATTGCGTAGCGGGCGTCAGCCACGTGCTTGCTCCCGTCATCTGGCTCGCCGCCTTCGCACCGGGCGGTGCGAGGTCACGACGAGGCGTTCATTGCCGTCCCCGATCCTCCCACCTCGTCGAGACGAACGGACGGGCGGATCGCGCGTTCCGGTGGTGCGACCTGCTCAGAGGGGGCAACATGTTTGAGGGGACACCATTGGAGGTGGGGGTTTTGTTCGGTTTCGGGGGGACTCCGAAGACGCATGGCCAACTGGCCAAGGAGGAGTTCGGCGCCGGCTGGGATCACATGGTTCAGGCCGCGTCACACGCTGCCGGGGGCATGGGATCGGCGGTCGGGCCACGGGCCCACGCCATGCGCTCGATGATCACGCCCGCCGCCGGGCGTGTCCGCGGCCTCGCGTCGTCGGGGTGGGACACTACCGTGAGCACGTTCTCGCCGCTGATGACGGCCGCTCGGGAAGGCGCCCGAGAGGCGACCGAGGCGGCCCTCAAGGAGAAGGCCAGGCTCGCGAAGCTGGCCAAGAGGGAGGAGCGGATGAAGCAGAAGCGGATCGGGCTGGCCGTCGGCCTGCTCGCCGCCGGGGTCGCCGTCGGCGCCGCCGCCGCGCTGGTGATGCGCCGCCGTCGTCGGTCGACCTGGGAGGAGTACGACCCGTCGCAGGCACTGGACACCGCGATGGAGTCGACCTCCAGGACCCTCGACAAGACGGCCAACAGCCTGGAGAAGGCGTCGGACAAGGCCGCCGAGAAGATGAAGGGCGCCGGCGACAAGGCCGGCGGCATGAGCCGGGACGCCGCCGAGCAGACGCGGTCGATGGCCAACGATCTGACCGACTCGCCGTCGCCGTCGAAGAACGGCGTACGCCGGAGCTGAGCGGCCATAGCGCACCGAGCCGGTGGGACTGAGCGCCCACCGGCTTTCATGGCAACCTGACGTAGCCTGGTCGGCATGACTTCTGTCGGCCAGGTTCCGGTCTGTTACCGTCACCCCTCTCGTGAGACGTATCTGTCCTGCTCACGGTGTGGCCGTCCGATCTGCCCCGACTGCATGATCCCCGCGTCAGTCGGTCATCAGTGTCCGGAATGCGTACGTGAAGGCACCAGGAATCAGCGAGCGGCGGTCACCGCGTTCGGTGGCGACGCCCGGGCCGGCGCCCAGGGCTATGTGACGAAGGGCCTCATCGCGATCAACGTCGCGATGCTCCTGATCGGGCTCCTGGTGAGCGGGGCCGGCAGCCTCTTCGGGGGCAACTGGGGCGGCCTGCTCGGCGGCGACAGCTCGCTGAGCGAGTGGGGCGGCATGGTCGGCTCCCAGGCGGTCATGAGCGACGGCCGGTTGCAGGCCTACGACGTCATCGCGCAAGGCGAGGCGTACCGGTTCCTGACCAGCATGTTCCTGCACGCCGGGATCCTCCACCTGGCGCTGAACATGTGGGCGCTGTGGGTCGTCGGCCGGGTGATCGAGCAGGCCCTCGGCCCGGTGCGGTTCCTCGCCCTCTACCTGGTCGCCGGGCTCGGCGGCAGCCTCGCGGTCTACCTCTTCACCGGGCCGTACCTGACCGTCGGCGCGTCGGGCGCGATCTTCGGCCTGTTCGCGGCGCTGTTCATCCTGTTGCGCCGGGTCGGCCGGGACGCGACCGGCATGCTCTCGCTGATCTTGATCAACGTCGTCTTCACCTTCGTCGTCCCGGGCATCTCGATCGCCGGGCACCTGGGCGGCCTGCTGACCGGCGCGGTCGCCGCCGCCGGACTGGCCTACGCACCGCAGAAGAACCGCGCGGTCATCCAATACGCGTCGCTCGGCGCCGTCTTCGTGGTGATCGTCGCGGTCACCCTGATCCGGGCGGCGACGCTCAGCTACTGACGGGGCAGGGTCACGGTCAGCGCCGCTCCGCCTTCGGGCGCGTGCCCGGCGCTGATCGTCCCGCCCAAGCGGCGTACCAGTCCGGCCGCCAAGGCCAGGCCGAGCCCGCTGCCCACTTTGCGTACCCCTTGGTAACGCTGGTGGAGCGCGCCGCGCTGGAAGGCGACGGCGAGATCGTCGTCGGTGAAGCCCGGCCCGCCGTCGCGGACCTCGACCACCGCGGCGGCTGGGCTCGCGGTCAGCTCGACCACGATCGGCCGGCCTGGCGGGACCACCCGCAGCGCGTTCTCCAGCAAGCCGTCGATCACCTGCCGCACGCGCCCCGCGTCCGTCGTCACCATCAGCTCCGCGTCCGGAACCCGCACCACCAGTGGTACGCCGTGAGCAGTGCACCGAGGCTGCCAAGCTTCGCGCAGCGCCCGCACGACCGGCACGAGATCCACGACGGCGGCCTGGAGCGGGAAGTCCACCGCGTCCAGGCGGGCCAGGGCGAGCAGATCGTCGATGAGCCGGGCCAGATGGTCGGCCTCGCCGAGCATGGTCGTGCCGACCGGGGCGGTCTCGCTCTCCTGGACCACCCCGTCGGCGAGCGCTTCGGCGTAGCCCCGCAGCGTGGTCAGCGGCGTCTTCAGCTCGTGCGAGATGGAGAGCAGGAACTCGCGTTGCCGGGCCTCGGAGACGGCCAGCGCGCCGGCCAGCTCGTTCAAGGCCAAGGCCAGATCGGCCACCTCCGGCGGATCCTCGACCGGTACGCGTACCGCGTGATCGCCGGCCCGGATGCGCGCGGCGGCGACAGCGGCGTTCCGCAGTGGCCGCGTGAGGCGTCGCGCCAGCAGCACGCCCGCCAGAATCCCGGCGAGCAGACCGGCCCCGAGCGGCAGCCACAGTCCCTTGAGGACGGCCCAGGCGGTCCCGGTGGCGGCCGGAGCGGTCAGCACGACGCCGTCGCCGTCGCCGACCGGGCGGCCCTCGACCAGCGAGATCCGGCCGTTCACCAGCGACATCCGCAGGCTGACCGACTGCCCGGCAGTCACCCGCTTGACGACCGATTCCGGCAGCCCGGCCCGGTCGCTGACCCCGTTGCGGATCAGATAGATCTCGACGTCCCGTTTGCGCAGCGTCGTCGCCAGGCGCTCCTCGTCGGCGGTACGCCCCCGATCGATCCGGTTGCGCAGTACCTCGGTCACCAACTGCGCCTCCTCGGTGAGCACCTGGCGGGCCCGGTCGTCCGAGACGCGTACCGCGATGGGAATCGCGACGAGCGCCGTGACCAGCACCGACACCAGGGCGACCGCCGCGCCGGCGAACGCCGCCCGGGTGACCAACCCGGCCCGGCCCGATCGCGCCGACGTGACCAACTGAAGCGGGCGGGTCAGCTCGTCGCGCACGCGTACCCCACTCCGCGGACGGTGCGGATGACGGTCGCGTCGTCACCGAGCTTGGCGCGTACCTGGGCGACGTGGACGTCGACGGTCCTCGTCCCGCCGTGGGCGGCGTACCCCCAGACCGCGCTGAGCAGCTCCTCCCGGGTGAATACCCGGCCGGGCCGCTGCATCAGATGGGCCAGCAGGTCGAACTCGGTCGCGGTGAGCGACAGCTCGCGCCCGTTCGCCATGACCGTGCGAGTGACCGGATCGAGGCGTACGCCCCCGACGGCGCGGCTGCGGTCCGGCTCCGGCCGTCCGCTGCTGCGCCGCAGCACCGCCCGGAGCCGGGCGACGAGTTCCCGCGGACTGAACGGCTTGGTCAGATAGTCGTCGGCGCCCAATTCGAGCCCGACGATCCGGTCCACCTCGTCGTCGCGGGCGGTGAGGAAGACGACGGGCGTCCAATCGTCGTCGGCGCGCAGGCGGCGGCAGATCTCGGTGCCGTCGAAGCCCGGCAGCGCGATGTCCAGGACGCAGGCCACCGGGCGCAGCCGCCGGGCGGCCGCCAACCCCGCCGGGCCGTCGCGTTCGACGTGCACCCCGAAGCCGTCCCGCTGGAGGTAGAGCCGGACCAGATCGGAGATCGCCGGCTCATCCTCCACGACGAGGATCAGTCCCTTGTCGGTCACCGCCCTATCTTGTACGCGTTTTGTACGAGACAGGTAAGGCGGACGTCAGATCAGTACGCGCCCAGCGGGCTGACCAGCCGGGGCGGCTCGGTCGCGACGGTGCGCTGCGAGGCGAGCGTACGCGGCTTGAAGATGTGACTGAGCAGCGCGTCGAGGTGCCAGACGTGCTTCGGATGCCCGACCTTGATGAGGAACCGTTCGCGTACGCCGTCGATCGCGGTGGCCGCGAACTCGACGGCGCCCAGCCGCTGGTCGGGGTGCCAGACGACGTTGCTCAGATGGCGCAGCTCGGTGTTGAGATGGAGGCGCATCTGGCGGATCAGCCGCGTCTCCTGCGTGACGACGAGCCGCCGATAGGTGAGGACGAGCAGGTACTCCCGGCCGAGGGGCCGTTCCGGGCGCGTGCATCGAGTGACCAGGACCGCGCCGTCGTCAGGCTCGACGCACCGGCGCATCACGTGCATGTGGCGGGTGACGGTCGCCATCGGGAGACCGGCTTCCGCCGTCGCTGGCAGAAACGTTCTGGAGAACACGTCCACGCAAGTTCCAACGAGTGCAAGATGCACCGGACACCGCTTACCAGCTTCGTACCTGGAACTGATCGGCGGGCAGCACTCTCGGCGCAGCATCGGGACATGCGAAAGGTTCTTGTTTCGATGCTGCTCGGGGCGGCTCTCCTCGGCGGCGCGACCGCCTGCGGACCCGCCGACGTCGCCGGCGCGACCGGCCAGGCCGCCGCAGAGTTCACTCCGGAGGGTGAGGCTTTGGTCGCTCTCGGCTTCGATCCGAGCGAAGTGGCCGCCGCCGAACCGGGATTCGCCGCCGCCGCGATCGCCCCGTCGTCCACCGTCGCCCCGTCGCCGTCCGGCAAGGGGGACAAGGGACGGCTCGCCGATTGGCGTAAGCGCCGGGCGGTACGCGTACTGCTGGCGAAGAACACCCTGCACGGCGAGGCAGTGGTGCAGAAGAAGGACGGCACCACGATCACCGTGCTGGTCCAGAAGGGAGTGATCACCGAGCTGACCGCCGACCACGTGACCGTCAAGTCGGCCGACGGCTACACATTGACCTGGACGCTCGGCGACCAGCTCCGGGTGGTCGAGAAGCGCAAGTCCGTCCAACCCTCAGAGGTGAAGGTCGGGCAGCAGATCGGGGTGGCCGGCGCCAAGCAGCAGGACGACGTGGTCGCCCGCTTCATCCTGATTCCAGCGCAGAAATAGTCGTTCGTCACCGGATCCAGTATTCTCAGCGGTGCTGCGGGCCTCGCAGCACCGCGATTGTGCACCGGCGTCGGGTCAACGGCTACGCTGTCCCCGATCTGTCGGGGTGAGGCTGGAGTTCTGCCGCCATGAAGCTGTCCATTTTGATGCCGGTTTACAACGAGGAAGAGCGGCTGCCGGAGGCGCTGAAGCAGGCGCTGGCTGTCGAGTACCCCTGCGACGTCGAACTGGTCGTGGTCAACGACGGCAGCGCCGACCGGACCCGGGAGATCCTGGAGAGCTGGGAGGACGCCCGGCTCCGCCCGATCAACCACGAACGCAACAAGGGCAAGGGCGCGGCGATCCGCACCGCGGTGGACGCGGCCGACGGGGACTACATGGTGATCCTCGACGCCGACCTGGAGTACGACCCGAAGGACATCCCGCGCCTGCTGGAGCCGGTGCTGGACGGCAAGGCCAAGATCGTCTACGGCAACCGGAGCTTCGGCGGGCACGCGGCCTTCTCGTTCTGGTACGTGATGGGCAACAAGGGTGTGACCCTGTTCGCCAACATCCTCTACAACAGCTACATCGGCGACCTCGAGACCTGCTACAAGCTCATGCCGCTGGAGCTGTACCGCTCGTTGGCGATCAAGTCCAAGGGCTTCGGCATGGAGGCGGAGGTCACCGGCAAGCTGCTGCGCCGCCGGCTGCGCCCCTACGAGGTGCCGATCAGCTACCACGCCCGCACGCGGGAAGAGGGCAAGAAGATCACCGCCATGGACGGGGTCGAAGCGCTGCTCATCCTCATGCGCGAGCGGCTCCGCCCGGTGCCTAAGCAGCGTTGACGGTCAGCACGACCTTCCCGAGGTGAGCGTTGGCGGCCACACGCTCGTGCGCTTTCGCCGCCTCCTCCACCGGGAACGTCTCGTCGATCACGGGACGGATGCGACCGTCCTCGAGCATCGGCCACACCTGCTCGCGTACCGCTGAGACGATCGCGGCCTTCTCCGCCACGGGCCGCGACCGGAGCGTGGTGCCGGCGACCGTCAGGCGCTTGCTGACCAGCGCGCCGAGGTCCAGCTCCGCGCGGCGCCCGCCCTGCAGCCCGATGATCACGAGCCGGCCGCCGGTGGTCAAGGCCGTGACGTTCTTCCCCAGGTACGCGCCACCGATGATGTCCAGGACAAGATCAGCCTGTACGCCGCTGAAGTCGTCCTCGCGATAGTCGAGGAGTTCGTCCGCGCCCAGCTCGCGCAACTTCTCGTGCTTCTCCCGGCGAGCCGTGGCGATCACCCGCGCGCCGAGCGCCTTCGCATACTGGATCGCGAACGTGCCGATCCCGCTGCCGCCACCGTGAATGAGCACGGTCTCGCCCGCAGCGAGCCGCCCGACCATGGTCACATTCGACCAGACCGTGCAGGCGACCTCAGGCAGCGCCGCCGCCGCGATCAAGCTCACCCCCCGCGGAACGGGCAGGAGCTGACCCTCCGGCACGGCGACGCGCTCGGCATAGCCACCGCCCGCGAGCAGCGCACAGACCTCGGACCCGTCGGCCAGTCGGCCCGAGCACTCCAACCCGAGGTACGCCGGCGCGCCCGGCGGCGGCGGATAGAACCCCTGAACTTGCAACAGATCGGCCCGGTTCACGGCCGTCGCGGCGACCTCGACGAGCACCTCGCCCGGACCCGGCTCGGGTTCGGGCACCTCGCGCCAGACGAGGTCACCAGTCATTGCACGCATGCCTGTAGGCTACGGTGCGGGTCCGTTCCGGCGGGCTTGGAGGGTTCGCCTAGTGGCCGAGGGCGGCGGTCTTGAAAACCGCTAAGGCAGCGATGTCTTCCAGGGTTCGAATCCCTGACCCTCCGCACTTCCATCGATGTGCCGCTTCCGGCGCGTAACTCAGTCGATCTTGTCAGTCGGTCGGAGTTACGCTGCGCCCATGGAGATTCGGCTGGCGACTTCGAGCGATCTGCCCGGCTTTTCGGAGATCGAAGTCGACGCGGGGCGGCTGTTCGCGGACGTCGGCATGGACGAGATCGCCGGGGATGAAGGCGCGCCTGTGTCCGTCCTGGCCGAGCATCAAGCTGCTGGGCATGCCTGGGTTGCCGAGGTCGACGGAACTGTGGTCGGTTACCTGATCGCCATGCCGGTCGACGGCTGCCTGCACGTCGAGCAGATCTCCGTGCGGCCCGCGTACGGGCGACGGGGCATCGGCGCGGCGTTGCTGGAAGCGGCCGCGCAGTGCGCGCTCGCCGAGAACCGGCCGGCGATGACCCTGACGACCTTCGTCGAGGTGTCGTGGAACGCGCCCTACTACGCACGGCACGGCTACCGCTTACTCGGTGTGGACGAGTTGACGCCCGGCCTTCAGGCGATCCGGGAGCGGGAAGCCGCCATGGGACTGGACAAATGGCCGCGCGCGGCCATGCGCCGCGACCTCCCCTAGGTGGGTTAGGGGCGGATGCAGCAGCCGCTGCAGATCTTCGGCTGGTCCAGGGTGAACGCCAGGCAGCACGTCTTGCGCTGGACGGACAGCCCCGACTCGCTCGCGCACACGTCCACGAGGTCGTCGAGCTCGAGCGCGGTGAGCAGGCGCAGCAGCGATTCGTGGGTGGAGCCGGGGAGCGCGTCGCTGGCCCGGATCATCCCGTACGCGATCCCGGAGGCGACCGAGCCGAGCAGCGTACGCCGGCCGACGCGGACTTCGGTGCGGATCGCGTCGAGCAGCGGGTCGAGGTGCCGCTCGAGCAGCTGCGTACGCAGTGTGCCGAGCAGTTCGTCCTCGTCGGCGACGACTACCGTGCCCGGTGTTCCGGCGAGGGTGTCGGACGGCAGCACGGCGAACGGCGCCGGGGCGGTGCCGATGGTGAGGAACGGCGCCTCGTCGTGGAACTGGGCGTACGTCGTGTCGGCCGTCAGCAGCGGGACGCGTCGCGCCGCCGCCCAGCTCAGCACGGTCGGCAGGCTGGCCCAGTAGCTGTAGCTCTTCCACGCGAGGGTGGCTGCCGCGTGCGGGGCCGCGTTCCAGCGCCGGGCGGCCGCCTGGAGCAGGAGGTCGAGGCCTTCGGGCTCGGTCAGCTTGCTCGCTCGCACCCATCCGGGGCCGGGCAGGACGCCTAGCCGGATCGCCTTCGCGGCGTCCATCACGGCGAGCGCGTTGGCGGCAGGCGCCCAGGCCACAGGGGTACGCCGAGGCGGTGCGAGCACCCCTGCCGTCATCCCAGCCACCCTTCGGCCAACCTGTCCGGACTGCCCTCACGGAGAGCAACCGGGCCAGCGTAGCGCCATTAGGCTAGGCTTACCAGACCGGGGTGCCCCTTCCTTTCCTAGTGTGACCGGATTTACCACTCGTGGCGGCCTGTTCCCGGAGATGAGTTCGCCCTTTGTCAAGCCACTTGTCGGGTATTCATCACGATCATCACATAGATAGTCGTGCGCCCGAGACTGGAATCCTCACGCGCGCGAGCCACCGCGAACCGGCCGGACCCGCGCGGAGCGGAGGGTGGCGATGGCGACGTCGGGGGCCGACCGTGCGGCGGAAGCGTTTGCAAGCGAGCTGGCTCGCTGGCGGCTGGACCGCGGCATGTCCAAAAAACAGTTGGCCGGACTCATGGGGTTCGATCCATCCTACGTCAGTCACATCGAGGGACGACGGCATCGGCCGACCGAGGACTTCGCCCGCCGGGCCGAAGCGGTGCTGGCTACGGCCGGTGCGCTCTGGCAGCGGTTTCAGGAGTACGAGGAGGCTCGGCACGGCCGCTCGGCCGCGTTGATCGCCCGGGACTCGCCGATGCCGCCGCAGTGGCTGCCGCCGGGCACCGGACTGGTGGTCGAGCACGAGGAAGCACTGCTCACCTATCGCGACGGCCAGTACGTGACCACCGTTCGGCGGTCGCTGTACAACGCCGGGGTCGACCCGGTCAGCCGGTATCTCATCCGCGTCGCGGTGGACCGTTTTCCGGGCGATCCGCAGCGGTCCAACCGGCATCACCGGGAACATCCGCTGGAACTCGCCGAGCTGGAACTCCAGGCCTCGTGCGGCGACGGTTCGGCGTACGAGCGCATGCACTGGCGGGTGAAGCAGGACCGCGACGCCTTCAAGGAGATCTGGCTGCTCTTCGAGAACGAGGACGGCCGCTTTCCGCTGTATCCCGGCGAACGGACCGCGGTGACCTACAGCTACCGCGTCGGCGAGGGGAAGTGGGGCAGCTGGTTCCAGCGGGCGGTCCGCCTGCCGACCCGGCGGATGACCGTGCGGATCGACCTGCCCCAGGCGCTCGACCCACAGGTGTGGGGCGTCGAGACCTCCATGTCCGCCGAGGAGACCCCGCTGCGTACCCTCATCGAGAAGCAGATGGAGGGTGACCGGGCGATCTTCACCTGGACCACCGACAATCCCAGCCTGAACGCGCGATTCCGCTTGCAGTGGCGGTTTCGGGCGGTGTCGTCGGCGCCCCCGGCGCTGCACCTGCCCACCGGCGTGGAGGGGCGGCCGCTCGCGCCGCGCCTGGCGTCGGTCGGGGTGGTGCAGTGGCCGCCGCCCGGCCAGCGCGAGCCCACCGCGGGCCAGCTACGCGCGACGGCCAACGGCGGTCATCCACTGAGGACTCGCGCCCGGCGGCTGGAGTTGCCGGACGAGGAGGAGCAGGCGCGGCTGATCGTCGCCGACCTGACGGTGGCGCTGGAGGAGATCGGCCGGCTGCATCCCTTCAACAAGGGCATGGGCCTGGCCGCGCCGCAGCTCGGCGTGGACGCGGCCGCGGCGGTCATCCGCCAGCCCGGGCGGGGTGAGCCGTTCGTGCTGCTTAACCCGGTGATCGTGGAGGAGTCGCGGGAGGCCGACGAGCAGCCCGAGGGCTGTCTGTCCTATTTCGACTTCCGCGGGTGGGTCCGGCGGCCGCTGCGCATCGTGATCGAGCATCAGCGGTTCGACGGCGGCCGGGTGGTGAGCACGTTCGAGCGCGGCCTGGCCCGGCTGGTCGGGCACGAGGTCGACCATCTCGCCGGTCGGCTCTACGTCGACCGGATGCCCCTCGACTCGCCGCTGATTCCCTTGGCCGACTACAGCTCCGGGCCGTGGGTCTACGATCAGCAGCCGTTGGAGCAGAGGGCCTGGTAGCCGACGAACGCCACCACGTCGAGCAGCGTGTGCGCGACGATCAGCGGCCCGACCCGCCGCCACTTCAGGTAGACGAGCGCGAACACCACGCCCATGATCGCGTTCCCGACGAAACCGCCGAACCCCTGGTAGAGGTGATAGGAGCCGCGGAGCAGCGCGCTGGCCGCGATGACCGCGGGGATCGACCAGCGCAGCTCGCGTAGCCGCGTGATCAGGTACCCGACCACGATCACCTCTTCCAGCACCGCGTTCTGCACGGCGGAGAGGATCAGCACCGGCACGGACCACCACAGGCTCGGCAGCCCCGACGCGCTCACCTCGGTGTTCAGGCCGAGGGCGCGCGCACCGAAGTAAAGACCAAGCCCCGGAATCCCGATCAGCGCGGCCAGCGCCGCGCC
>NZ_JBFBAZ010000032.1:0-72255 GCF_040682475.1 Hamadaea sp. NPDC051192 | reverse complement strand
GGGTTCCCGGTCGAATCTTGGCCCAAGATTCGACACGGAACCCTGATCCAGCGGGAAGGTGCGCCGGACTGCCGGAGCGGGCGGCGGGGCGTGTGGTGCCCGCGTGGAGGTCGCCGGAGCGCGGGGTCAGCGGGAGGCGATCAGGACGCCGATGCCGTCGAGGATGCGGGCGAGCCCGAAGTCCAGCGCATGGTCCTGACCGCCCTCGGTCAGCGTCGACGTCAACGCCGCGTTGACGGCAGGGAAGCGGTCGCCGTGCTCGCGCATGATCTCGAACAGCACCGTGCCGAGCTGTCGCTCGGGGTCGCCGGTGGGGGTGGCCGACAGCTGGGTGGCGATGGTGCGTACGTGGCCGGCGAGGACCACGACGGCGTCCATGCGCTCCCAGCCCTTCAGGCCGGTGTCGTCCAATGCGGACAGCGCGGCCTCCATCCAGGCCACCTCGTTCGGGCCGAGAATCCTCGGGCCGGTCGTCGCCTCGACCGTCCACGGATGTTCCGCGAAGCCCGGCAGTAAAGCCTGCGCCCACGCGTTGAGCCGGTCGCGCCAGCCGTCGCCGGTCAACGGTGGCGGGCCGCCGATCGCCAGGTCGGCCATGAGGGCGACGAGTTCGGCCTTGCCCGGCACGTACCGGTAGAGCGACATCTTCGTGTAGCCGAGGTCGGCCGCCACGCGCTGCATCGACACCGCCGCCAGGCCCTCCGCGTCGGCGATCTCGATGCCCTTGCGCGCGATCTGCTCCGTCGACAGCGCCGGCTTGGGACCTCGCTTCGGCTGGGGCCGAGCGCTCCAGAGCAGTTCAAGACCGTCCACGGACACCTCTCGAAGATCAGGGTTGCGAAAACTGTGTCTAGCGTACACACTAATAACTGTTTCCAGCAGACACTGTTTTGGAGGAACCATGAGGATCTTGATCTCGGGTGCGAGCATCGCCGGTCCGGCGCTCGCGTTGTGGCTGGCGAAGTACGGGTTCGAGCCGACCGTCGTCGAGATCGCCCCGAGCCTGCGCGGCGGGGGTCAGGCGGTCGACTTCCGCGGAGAGGCACACTTCACCGTCCTGGAGCGGATGGGCGTGCTCGACGATCTCCGCGATCGGCGTACGCACGGCAGCCCGATGACCTTCGTCGACGAGCGCGGCCGGCAGCGGCTGTACCTGCCGAGCGACTTCGCCGCCGGAGAGCTGGAAGTCCTGCGGGAGGACATCGCCCAGGTCTACTACGAGCACGGCGTCCGGGCGGGCGCCCGGTACGTCTTCGGCGACTCGATCACCAGCCTGAGCCAGCGGAGCGACAAGGTGGAGGTCACCTTCGCCTCCGGCCGGACGGAGGAGTACGACCTGGTCGTCGGGGCCGACGGCGTCCACTCCAACGTGCGGCGGCTGGCGTTCCCGGCCGGCAAGTACGAGACCTATCTCGGCTACTACGTCGCGACGTGGGAACTGCGGAACTACCTCGACCTGACCCCGGGTTCGCTCAACTACAACGTGCCGGGGCGCCTCGTCTCGGTCGGGCGGGCGTACCGGGACGAGACGCGGGCGGGCGCGTTGGTGATGTTCAAGTCGGACCCGATCGCGTACGACCGGCACGACGTCGAGCAGCAGAAGGACATCGTCCGCCGGGCGTTCGGCGATCTCGGCTGGGAGACGCCCCGGCTGCTGGCCTCCCTGGCCGAGGCCAAGGAGCTGTACTTCGACTCGATCAGCCGAGTCGACATCGAACCCTGGTCGACCGGACGCGTCGCGTTGGTCGGGGACGCCGCCTGCGGCGCCACGATCGGCGGGATGGGCACCGGCACCGGGACGGTGGCGGCGTACGTGCTGGCGGGGGAGCTGGCTCGGGCCGGGGGCGATTATCGGGCCGCCTTCGAGCGCTACGAGCACCTGGTCCGCCCGTACGCCCAAGGCACCCAGGTGGGCGGCGACCGCACCGGCAAGTTCCTCGCCCCGGCGACCACCTTCGGGCGGATGGCCCGGGACGGCCTGCTCAGCCGGAAGTTCCTGCTGAACGCGATGCTGAAGGTGGGTCAGGAGGTCAGCAGCAAGATCGAGCTGCCGAGCTATGTGGCCCCGGTCACAGCGCGGAATTGAGTTGGGTCGACTCAAGTTGTGCCGGATAGCCACCGAGACTTGAGGAGACAACGATGAGCACGCTTTCGCCGTGGACCCGCCGGGACCCGTTCGCCGAGTTCGACCAGATCGTCCGCCGCGCCTTCGGCCCGACCGCGCGGACCAGCGGGTTCACCCCCGCCGCCGAGATCGACCGCGACGGTGACGACGCGGTCGTCCGCCTGGAGCTGCCCGGGCTCGACGTCGCCAAGGACGTCGTCGTCGAGATCGAGCGCGCTCACCTGATCGTCCGCGGCGAGCGTCGCGACGAGCGGGCCGAGGCGAAGGACGGCCGCACCCTGCGCGAGGTCCGCTACGGCGGCTTCCGCCGGTCGTTCGCGCTCCCCGCGCACGTCACGTCGGAGGCGATCACCGCCGAGTACGACGCCGGCATTCTGACCATCAAGGTCGCGGGCGCGTACGCGGGCGCCGCCGCGAAGCGCATCGAGATCGCCTCGACCGCCGACACTCCGGCGCTCGAGGCCGCGGAGTAGAAGACCGGCCAGGCCATCAGCGGGGAGTTCCGCTGATCACCCGCGTCGCCGGTCGGTAGCACGGCGAGAAGAGTCCGCCCTCAGTCGTGGGCGGACTCTTCTCGCTGTAGAGATAGGCCTGCCAATCGCCGGTCATGTACTGCGGTTCCACCGTGACGGTGATCGTCGTGCCGAGCGGGAGGGCGATCCCGACCCGGCGAAGGTCGTCGGTCGTGTAGCTCCTGGCGTGTTCCCCGAACCCGTAGTCCCACCAGGACTGCGACCCGATCCGGACGCCGTCGACCAGGATGTGGAGATACCCCGGCGTCCGCGCCTGCGCCTGTACGCACAGATTCCCGGCCCAGACGAGATGCAGGGGGCGTCGCTCGGTTGCGGACACCGTCTCGTCAAGCGGGTACGGCTGCTGGGTCGGCATCGGCTTGAGCCGCGCGGGCCGGGTCGGGAGCGGATAGCGCTCGAACGGGACGGACTCGCTGACGGCGACGGCTATCGTCCCTGCGGCCGGCGGCGGAGTAGCGGTCGGGAGGGCGTCCGCGCCGGACGATACGGTGCCCTCCGGCTGTGCGTACAGGACGATCGTGGCGGTCACTTCATCACCGACGGCGAGCCCGGCCGAGGCCCAGAACTCCTCGTCCAGGTAAAAGCGAGAGCTAGGCTCCGCCAAGTGCGCCTTCCGCTCGCAGCCCAGGGCCGGGGTCGGAGTGTCGCCGATCTGCAGCCCGACGGTGACCACCAGCCCCACCGCCTGGTGGGCGCATTCGATCTGAAGCCCGTAGTCCAGCGAGGTCAAGCGCCAGGTGAGGGTGGTACGCCCCGCCTCCGCGAACGGCACCGTCCGGCTTGCCACGACGTGATAACCGGATTGGTACTCCTGGAACACGCCGATCTTCCGTTCGGTCGGCGGAATCGATCGGTGGGAGACCGCAGGTGCGAGGGCGTACCCGAGGATGATCGCGAGAATGACGGCACAGGCCGCACCGATCGTGACGAGCTTGGTCCGGCGGCGCCGGCTGATCCGTTCCTGGACGGCGACGACGCGCTCGATGCCGGCCGGGGGAGCGTCAGGGAGCCCGGCGAGGCTCGGGTCGAGCCGCAGTCGGGTCAGTGCCCGCGAGGAGTGCGTCTTGACGGCCCCCGGAGTGATGCCGAGCAGCTCGGCGGTTTGTGCCTCGCTCAGATCCTCCAGGTATCGCAGCACGACGACGGCCCGCTGCTGACGGGGCAGCCGTAGCAACGCCTGCCGCACCTCGTCCCGGTCGTCGACGGAGGACTGCGGCGCGGTTGCGATGCGGTCCGGCAGTGTCTCGGTCGGCAGTTCGCCCCGCCAGCGGCGGCCCCACCAGCTGTTGAACGTGTTGACGAGGATTCGCCGGACGTAGGGCTCCGGATCTCCCGTCACCCGCCGCCACGCCGACCATGATCGGGCCAACGCCGTCTGCACCAGGTCCTCGGCGTGCGCGTGGTCGCCCGTCAGGGCGTAGGCCAGCCGCAGCAAATGATGTGAGCGTGTGCGTACGAACTCCTCGAACTCCACACCGTCTGCCATGGAAACCCTCCCCCGTGCGATCGTCACGAGAAGGTACCGACTGGCAGTGCCCTTCGGTTGACAAGGAATTCGGCTAGCCTCGCGGTGTGCCGATCACCGTTCCGGAGCAGCTCGTCGCCAATCTGCCCAAGTACTACGGGGATCGCGGCCGGGCCTGGGTCGCCGACGCGCCCCGCCTGGCCGCGGAGCACCTGGACAAGTGGGGGCTCACTGTGGACGGCCCGGTCATGAACGGGGTGGTCGCCCTGGTCGTTCCGGTGCGGACCGCCGACGGGCCGGCCGTGCTCAAGCTGCAGATCGACGACCCGGAACACCCCGGCGAGGCGGCGGCTCTGCGTACCTGGGACGGCAACGGGGCGGTGCGCCTGCTCCGTGAGGATCCGGTCGCGGGCACGATGCTGTTGGAGCGCCTCGACTCCCGGCGTGATCTGCTCAGCGTCCGCGACGACGTCCAGGCCGCGCAGATCGTCGCTCAACTACTTGTACGCCTCAACGCGTACAAGTCGCCGGAAGGTGTCCGGAGCTTGCGCGAGATAGCCGCGGGCATGCTGAAGTTCGCGCCGGTGGCTGCCCAGAGGCTGGCCAATCCCGATGACCGCAAGCTGGTCCTGGAGTGGGCGGCGGCCGTTCGCGAGGTGGCGGGTGAGTGCGGCGATCAGCTGTTGCACTGGGATCTGCATTTCGAGAACGTGCTGGCCGCGGATCGCGAGGAGTGGCTCGCGATCGACCCCAAGCCGTTGTCCGGCGATCCCGCCTTCGAGCTGTTGCCGGCGTTGCACAACCGCTGGCACGAGGTGCTCGCCGCCTACGATCCACATCGGGCGGTACGCCGTCGGTTCGACGCGATGGTGGAGGTCATGGGACTGGATCGGCAGCGCGCCGTGCTGTGGACCCTGGGCCGGACGCTCCAGAATTCACTGTGGACGATCGAGGACGGCGAGAACGCCCTGGAAGCGACGCAGATTCTCGTGGCCGAGGCGATTGTGCATCGACCTCTATAGTGGACCGCATGACGGTCCTCGCCCCTCCGATCACCCCGGAACCGCTTCGTCCCCGCCGTGGTGCGAGCCTGGTCGCGCACCTTGGCTGGGAAGGGATTCTGGTCCTGCTCGCCATCGCGGGCTTCGCCTATCTCGTGGTGCAAGAGGGCATCGACGTCATCGGCCGGAACGTGTGGCTGAACTTCGCCGCGACCGGCCTGCTGGCGAGCGCCCTGGCCGTCTCGGTACGCCTCCGCTCGGTGAACCTGGCGGTCGCCGCCCAGGCGATGCTGGCCGGGATCATCTACGCCAAACTCGTCCAGGAGGACTGGCCGGATCTGGCCGCGGGGGCGGCTGCCGTCGTCGCGGTGCTGATCCTGGGCCTGATCCTCGGCGCGATCACCGGTCTCACCGGCGCACCGGGTTGGGCCGTCTCGCTCGGCGGGCTCGGGATCGCCGAAGCGGTGTCCTATGGGCTGTCCGGCGCTCAGGGCCTGATCGTTCCCGGCATGGGGCGGGCCGAGGTGTGGGTGGTCGCGATCTGGGCCGCCGTCTTCGTCCTCGGCTCGATCATCGGTGCCGTCGTCTTCCTCGCCACCGGGCTGCCCCGCGACTCCGCCACGTTCGGCTCGCGCGTCCTGCGAGCGATCGGCAGCTTCGCCCTGTCGAGCCTGATCGCCGGGCTCGCCGGCGTGATGTTCATCAGCTACGTCGGGTTCGCCTCGTTCGCCGGTGACGGCGGCCGCCTCCTCAGCGCCGCCGCCGTCGTCCTGCTCGGCGGGATCAGCGCTGCCACTGGGCGTGGCGGCGTCCTCGGCACCGTGCTCGCGACCTTGGTCGTCGTGTTCGGCAACACCGCGCTGGCGCTCGAGGGCGTCGAGTCGTGGGTGTCGTACTACCTGGTCGCCTCGATCGCGATCCTGATCGGCGTCGTCGTCGGTGCGGTCCTGGACCGCATCGGACGGCCGTCGGCTCCGCCCGCTCCCGTCGCTTCGCCGGCTCCGCCGCCACCGCTGTCCCCCTGGATGGCGTGATCACGCCGCGGGGTCGGCGGGTACAGCGCGATCGGCGGAGGTGCACCATACTTCGCCTGTGACGGAACAGAACGGGGATAGCGTGCTGTGGCGGGGCGAGCCCGACAAGTACTTCTTCATCGAACGGTCCGACTGGCTGATCGCGCTGATCGGGGTGGTGTGGATCGCGGTGAACGTCTGGCTCATCGTGGACTACCTCACCGAGCGGACCTTCCTCTCCGCGGTGCGCTTCGAGTGGCGGATCGTGTCCCTGGTCATCGGCACTGCGGTGACACTGGGGCACCCGCTGGTCCGGGGTTTGTCCCTACTCAACACCAGATACACGATCACGGACCGCGAGGTGATCGTCGCGATCGGCGGGCGCCGTCCCCAGGTGTGGGCGATGTCCTTCGACCTGCTGCTGCCGCCAGTGGTCCGGCGGCACGGTGACGACGTCGGCTCGGTCGCGTTCGGAGAGTTTCCGCGACCGTGGGACACCGTCGCCGCCGCGCTCGGCCGTCGCCCCGTGACTTCGATGATCGTGCTGCGCTATGTCGGGCCGGTCGACGAGATCCTGGCGCTGATCACCTCGGCCCGCGACCGGGCGTGGGCGGTCGCCGGATGAGCGGATCGGCGACGAGACCCGCTAGGCCTGCTGTTCCGGTTCCAGCGTCAGGCTGATCGAGTTGATGCAGTACCGCTGGTCGGTCGGCGTCGGGTAGCCCTCGCCCTCGAAGACGTGCCCGAGGTGGGAGTCGCAGTTCGCGCAGCGCACCTCGATCCGCACCATGCCGAGCGAGCGGTCCTCCAGCAGGGTGACCGCGGCGTCCTTCGGGTCGTAGAAGGACGGCCAGCCGCAGTGGCTGTCGAACTTCGTGTCGCTGCTGAACAGTTCCGCTCCGCAGGCGCGGCAGCGGTAGACGCCCTTGGTCTTGGTGTCGACGTATTCGCCGGTGAAGGCGGGTTCGGTGCCGGCCTCACGGAGCACGCGATACTCCGCCGGGCTCAGCCGGACACGCCACTCGTCCTCCGAGATCTTCTCCATGCCTTCACGGTACGGGGTAGCGTCGCCGTATGCCCAAGGCCGAGGCGCAGACGTATGAGGTCGGTAAGCGATCCGTAAGACTCAGCAGTCCCGACAAGATCATCTTTCCCTCGCGGGGCTACACCAAGCGGGACGTCTTCGAGTACTACCTGGCCGTGGGGGAGGCGATGCTGCGCGCGGTCGGCGACCGGCCGACGACGTTGCAGCGGTTCCCCGACGGGATCACCGGTGAGGCGTTCTATCAGAAGCGCGTACCCGAGCGGGGCGCGCCCGACTGGCTGACGACCGCCCAGATCACCTTCCCGAGCGGGCGCAAGGCGATCGAGCTGTGCCCGACCGAGCCGGCGCACCTGGCGTGGGCGGCGCAGATGGGCACGATCGTGTTCCACCCCTGGCCGGTACGCGCGGAGCGCCCGGACCATCCGGACGAGCTGCGCATCGACCTCGATCCCCAGCCGGGGACGGACTTCTCCCACGCCGTCGAGGTGGCCTTCCTGGCTCGGGAGCTGTTCGCCGAGGCGGGGTTGACGGCGTACCCGAAGACTTCCGGCGGGCGGGGCATCCACCTGTTCGTCCGCGTACGCCCGGAGTGGGACTTCATCGAGGCCCGGCACGCCGCCATCGCCTTCGGCCGGGAGCTGGAGCGGCGGCATCCCGAGCGCGTGACGATGGCGTGGTGGAAGGAAGAGCGCGGCGAACGCATCTTCATCGACTTCAACCAGATGTCCCGCGACCGGACCATCGCGGCGGCGTACTCGTTGCGGGCCAACGAAAGGGCGACCGCGAGCGCGCCGGTCACCTGGGATGAGCTGCGCGACGTCGACCCGAACGACTTCGATCTGCGGACGATGCCGAAGCGGCTGGCCGAGACGGGCGATCCGTGGGCCGACCGCGAGGGTGAGGTCTTCGGGCTGGAGACGCTCATGGAGTGGTGGGCGGCCGACCCGGTCGAACAGCCGTATCCGCCGGATTACCCGAAGATGCCGGGGGAGCCGATGCGCGTGCAACCCAGTCGTGCGCGCACCCCGTCCGAGTGAGTCTTGAACATTTTGTGAACGAGGCTCGGGCGCGCTTCCAGTGACTGCTCACGGCCATCGCCCACAATTCGTGGGCAATGGCCGACAAAGATGCTGAACGTCCGATTTTCGTCATGGGCTGCCCTCGCTCGGGCACCACGATGGTGCAGCTCATGCTGCACCGGCATCCCCGGATCGCGATCCCGCCGGAGAACCGCTTCGTCCTGCCCGGCTATCTGGCCCGGCGTACGTTCGGCGACCTTCGCCTGCGCTCGTCCCGGGAGAAGCTCGCCGGCTGGATCGTCGACCGGCCGCAGTCCAAGTTCGGGGACCTGGGGCTCGAAGCCGACGACATCCGCGCTCGGCTCGCCGACGGTCCCGCCGACCTCGGCGGGCTCTTCGCGATCGTGCTGCGGGCGTACGCGGAACGGTTCGGCAAGCCGCGTTGGGGAGACAAGCGGCCGGCGTACCTGAACAACGTGGACATGATCCGGCGGCTCTTCCCGACCGCGCAACTGATCACGATCGTCCGCGACGGCCGGGACTGCTGCGCCTCCCTCAAGGAGATGCCGTGGCAGACCCGCAAGGACATCGCCTCGCTGGCCGCCCAGTGGGCGTACGCCGTCGACTGTGCCCAGCGGGCGGCCCGAACCCTGCCCGCGGACGCGTATTACGAGCTGCGCTACGAAGACCTCGTCGCCGACCCCGATCGAGCGCTGCGGGACCTGTGCGCCTTCCTCGGTGAGGAGTTCGACCCCGCGATGACCCGGCCGTCGGAGATCGCCGCCGACGCCGTGCCCGCCGAGAAACGGTGGCATTCGCGTACGCACGAGCCGGTGGGCCAGGCCCGCGCCGGGTCCTGGCGGACCCGGCTCACGGCCGACGAGATCGCCCTGTGCGAGGCGGTCCTCCGGAGCCGGTTGACCGCCCTGGGCTACGAACCGTCCGACTGCCCTTCGCCGCGGCTGGGACAGCGTCTGCGCTACGCCGTCGTCGACTCCGAACGACGGGCACGGCTGATCCGTCAACGCGTACGCGACCTGACCGCCCGCCTCGGACCGCGCTGACCCCGTCGCGCTCGCCGCGTCGCGTCGCGTCGCGTCGCGCTCGCCGCGTCGCGCGTCCGTACCGTCGCGCTCGCGCTCGCCGCGCTCGCGCCGTCGCGTTGATCATGGGGTTTCCGGTCGCGCCACACCGGCGAGACCACAGTTAACTCCATGATCAACGCGTCAGGGGGGCGGGCGGCGGGGGGCGGGGGGCGGGGGTGGGTGAGGGGCGTTAGGCGGGGCAGGTTTTGCCTTCGGCGGGGACGGTCAGGTCGATCAGGTACGCGTTGACCGCCGACGAGATGCACGAGGTCTCCGGGTACGCCGTGTGCCCCTCGCCCTCCCAGGTCAGCACGTGCCCGACACCCAGCATGTTCGCCAGCGCCGGAGTCTGCTCGTAGGGAGTGGCCGGGTCGCCCTTCGTGCCCACCACGACGATGGGCGGCGCGCCGTTCGCCTTCCCGGTCGGGACCGGGTCACGCCCGCCCGACCACACCGAGCAGGTCAGCGAGCCGATCGCCAGCGGCGCGCCGAACAGCGGGTACTTCTCGCGCCACTGCGACTGGAGGGTCCGGATCTGGCTCACGCTCGGCGGCGAGTCGTCGTCGGTGCAGTTCACGGCCGCGTTGGCGTCGAAGAGGTTGCTGTAGCTGCCGCCGGGTGTGCGCTCGGCGTACGCGTCGGCCAGCTCGAACACCGCTTCGGCGTCCCCGTCGTGCAGCGAGTCGATGGCGTCGGCCAGATCGGTCCAGCGGTCCTGGGTGTAGAGCGCCGAGATGACGGCGTAGAACACCCAGCCCGAGGTCGCCTCGCGGCCCTCGTAGGTCACGGGGTTGGCTCGCGCCTGGTCCAGCGCCTTGGTGATGGCGCCCCGTGCGTCCGGTGCGATCGGGCAGCGGGAGGTGTGGTCCTTGCACCACGCGTCGAAGTTGCCGAAGGCGCGCTCGAACCCCTTGGCCTGGGATTCGCTCGCCTCGACCGAACTCATCGTCGGGTCGACCGCGCCGTCGAGCACCATCGCCCGGATGTTCTTCGGGAAGAGCTGGGCGTACGTCGCGCCGAGCAGGGTGCCGTAGGAGTAGCCCAGGTAGGTCAGCTTGTCGTCGCCGACGGCCTGCCGGATGGCGTCGATGTCCTTGGCCGCCTGCACGGTGCCGTAGAGCTTCAGATCGTCGCCGTACTTGGCTTTGCAGCCGGCGTCCATCTGCTTGGTCAGCGTCACGATCTGGTCGAACTGCGCCTGCTCGACGGGGTCGGGCTCGGAGCCGAACGACGCGTCGAGGTCCTCGTCGGACATGCACTTGACCGGGGCGGAACGGCCGACCCCGCGCGGGTCGAAGCCGACCAGGTCGAACCGTCGCAGCACCGACACCGGCAGCGCGCTGGTCAGGTAGACGGCAGTGTCCACACCGGACCCACCCGGGCCGCCCGGGTTGACCAGCAGCGACCCGATGCGGTCGGCCTGGCTGCCGATGCGGGCCCGGATCAGCGAGATCTGGATCTTCGGGCCGTCCGGCTTCGCCCAGTCCTTCGGGACGTCGACCTTGGCGCAGTGGTACTGGAAGCTCCGCGAGGCCTGCGGATAGATCTTGCGCGCCTCGTCGGTGCACGGCGTCCAGATGCCGTCCTTCGTCGGCGACGGCGCGGCGCCCTCGTCAGAGCCGCCCAGCCCGCCAGGCAGGAAGCAGGCGGCTGAGAACAGCGCGGCCACCACCAACAGCACGATCCGGCGCACGTGAAGTCCTCCCGCGTGATCGACGTCGACCCCGTGAGCCTACTTGCCGCCCGCGAGCACCTCTTCGACGTCCAGCCGGATCGGCCGGTCGAGCTGCTCGTAGGTGCAGGAACGCGGGTCACGCTCGGGCCGCCAGCGCACGAACTGCCCGGTGTGCCGCAACCGGTCGCCCTCCATCGCGTCGAAGCCGACCTCGACCACCCAGGTGGGCGCGAGCGGTTCCCACGAGGTGTCCTTGCTCGAGTTCCACCGGTTCGGCGCGGACGGCAGGCGCTGACCCTCCTTCGGGTCGAGCCACGGGTGCTCGGCCGGGTCGCGCAGCTCGGCGATCTCGTCGAGCAGCTCCTTGCGGCGCGCGGCGGAGAACGCCGAGGTCACCCCGATCGAGTGCAGCAGGCCGTCGTCGTCGTAGAGCCCGAGCAGCAGCGATCCCACGATCGGGCCGGACTTGTGCCAGCGGAAGCCGGCGACCACCGCGTCGAGCGTCCGGGCGTGCTTGATCTTGCGCATGAGCCGCTTGTTCGGCACGTAGAGCAGATCGGCCGACTTGGCCATCAGCCCGTCGAGCCCCGCTCCCTCGAAGTCGACGAACCAGCGGCGGGCGGTCTCGGCGTCGGTCGTCAGTGGCGTGACGTGCACCGGTGGGCGCACGCCCGACAGTGCGTCTTCCAGCCGGGCCCGGCGTTGCGGGAAGGGCGTCTGGGTGAGGTCTTCATCGTCGATGGCAAGCAGGTCGAAGGCGACCATCTCGGCCGGCGTCTCCTCGGCGAGCTTGCGGACGCGGCTGGCGGCGGGGTGGATGCGCTGGGCGAGCAGCTCGAAGTCCAGCCGGGGGAGCTTGCCCTCCTCGCGCCGGATGACGACCAGCTCGCAGTCGATCACGACGCGTTCCGGCAGCTGAGCCTTGACCTGCTCGATGACCTCGGGGAAGTAGCGCGTGAAATCCTTGCCGCCCCGGCTCGCCAGGGCGACCTCGTCGCCGTCGCGGAACACGATGCAGCGGAAGCCGTCCCACTTGGGTTCGTAGCTCATCCCCTCGGCCAGCGGGATGTCCGGGACGGCGGTGGCGAGCATGGGCTCCAGCGGCGGCGTGAGCGGCAGTCTCATAGGCCCCAGTCAACCACCCAGGTCCGACAGAGCGCGGGAACGCATTGAGGAAACTCTGGGTTGCCTATTTAGGAAAGTTTCTTTATAACTATCTCCTACTGGCGGGACACAGTCTCGCTTCGGGGGCGTCACCGCACCACCGCTCACGGGAGATGAGATGGGCATCAGACGCGCAACCATCGCCGCCGCAGTGGCCGCCGTCGTCGCGGCCGGCGCCGCGGCGTTCGGGGTCACCAGCGCGGAAGCGGCCGGCTCCGTCACGGCGACGTTCAGCGTCGACTCCGACTGGGGGACCGCCTACCAGGGCAAGTACACCATCACGAACGGGACGTCCGCGGCGATCAGCGCCTGGACGGTCGGCTTCGACCTGCCCAGCGGCACCACGGTCAGCTCGTTCTGGGAGACCACGATCACGGCCGGCGGTCAGCACTTCACCGCGGTGAACGTGGGCTGGAACGGCGCCGTCGCCGCCGGCGCCTCGGTCACCTTCGGTTTCGTCAGCAGCGGGTCGGGCAAGCCGACGAGCTGCACGATCAACGGCGCGTCCTGCTCGACGGGCTCATCGGCGAGCCCGAGCGCCAGCACCACCTCGCCGTCCGCGTCCGCGTCGCCGTCGCCGTCGGCGTCCGCCTCGGCCTCGCCGTCGGCTTCGGCCTCCACCTCGCCGTCCGCGTCGGCGTCCGCGAGCCCGACCTCGACCGGCACCTCGGGCAAGAAGGTCATCGGCTACTTCACCAACTGGGGCGTCTACGCCCGCAACTACCACGTCAAGAACCTGGTCACGAGCGGTTCCGCGGCCAAACTGACGCACATCGTGTACGCCTTCGGCAACGTCACGAACGGTCAGTGCGTCCTGTCGGACACGTACGCCGACTACGACAAGTACTACGACGCGGCGTCGAGTGTGGACGGAACCTCCGACACCTGGGACACCGGTGCCCTGCGGGGGAACTTCAACCAGCTGCGCAAACTGAAGAAGCTGTACCCGAACATCAAGGTGCTCTTCTCGTTCGGCGGCTGGACCTACAGCGGCGGCTTCACCCAGGCCGCGGCGAACGCGACCAGCTTCGCCAACTCCTGCTACAACGTCGTCGAGGACTCCCGGTGGGCGGACGTGTTCGACGGCATCGACATCGACTGGGAGTACCCGAACGCGTGCGGACTCAGCTGCGACACGAGCGGGTTCTCGGCGTACAAGACGTTGATGTCGGCGCTGCGGACCAAGTTCGGCTCCAGCTACCTCATCACCTCCGCGATCACGGCCGACGGCACCACCGGCGGCAAGATCGACGCCGCTGACTACGCCGGAGCGGCGCAATACGTCGACTGGTACGACGTCATGACCTACGACTACTTCGGGGCGTGGGCCACCACCGGGCCGACCGCGCCGCACGCGCCGCTCACCTCCTACAGCGGGATTCCGATCGCCGGGTTCTACTCCGACGCCGCGATCCAGAAGCTGAAGACGATCGGCGTACCGTCGAGCAAACTGCTGCTCGGCATCGGGTTCTACGGCCGCGGCTGGACGGGCGTCACCCAGGCGGCCCCGGGCGGCACCGCGACCGGGGCGGCGCCCGGCACCTACGAGGCGGGCATCGAGGACTACAAGGTGCTCAAGACGAGCTGCCCGGCCACCGGCACGATCGCGGGCACGGCGTACGCGTACTGCGGCTCGAACTGGTGGAGCTACGACACCCCGAGCACGATCTCCGGCAAGATGTCGTACGCCAAGACGCAGGGCCTCGGCGGAGCCTTCTTCTGGGAGTTCTCCGGCGACACCACCAGCGGCGAGCTGGTGACCGCGATCTCCAGCGGTCTCGGCTGATCCGCGCCTGATCAGTGCCGAAGAGGGCGTCGAGGATGATCTCCTCGGCGCCCTCCGCGCATGTCTATACGATGGACCGCATGGCAGACGGGGAACGTGCCAAGGGCTACCGCAAGGTTCAGCTGAAGCCGGGCGATCCGACTTCGCTCGATCCCCGGTACATCGTGGCCGTGCCGGATGGGACGGCGCTGCCCGGCGAGACCGGCGCGCTGGCGTTCGAGTCGGGGCGGGGCCCGGTGACCGACGACGAGGCGCTCGGCGTCCTCCGCCGTCGCAAGGGTGCACAGTTGGCCCGCATGTACGCCGAATCCGCGCCGCAGGCGCTGGAACATCGCGGCCTGCCGCCCACATTGGACGAAGCGCTGGCCCGCCATCTGCCCGGCGAACTGCCCGCCCGCGACAAGGCGAAGGAAGTCACCTCGATCAGCCTGCCGCCCCGGCTCATGGCGCGGCTGGTGGCCCGAGCGGAGCTTGAGGGCCGCAACCTCAACGCCCTCATCGAGATGATGCTGTGGCGGCTGGACCGTGAGGCGCCGCTCGACCCCGACGAAGTACGCCGGGAGTACGCCGAGATGATGGACGACCTCAAGAACCGCCAAGCCGCCGACTGAACCGACTGAGCAGCCCGGTCAGCAGATCGGGACCTCGGCGGCGAGCGCGTGCCCGAGGTCGAGCAGCACCGCGAACTGCGCCCCGACCGTCCAGCGGTCGCTGGTCAGTCCGCTGGACAGCAGTCCGACCGTGCACGACGGCTCGGCCAGCCAGCGACGTTCGGCCACCACCGCCCGGCCGACCCTTGTGTGTCCGATATGGAGGTACGCCTGCCGCAGCCCCGAGCGTACGTGGGCGTCGGGGTGGCGGGGGATCTCCACGTGGTCGTCGAGCTGCCGGGCGAACCACGGGCGCAGCCGGGCCAGGATCGGGTCCTCGACCTCCGCGACCAGCAGCGGCCGCTCCGACTCCGGCCACCAGGTAGCGGTGAGTGTGCCGGGGAACCGCAACGCCAGCCGCCGCATCGCTCCCTTCGGCACGACATGTGTCCGGACGGCGCTCGTCACATAGAGCAAGGCTTATCCCCCCAAGTCCCGCAATGGAAGCGTTCAGCTTACCCGAACATGTGTACGAACGGAGGAGGCATTCACTCTCAAAAACATATTACGTTTTAGCGGTTGCCCTGAACGTGCCAACTGCGAGGGAGAACCGATGAGGGTGCTCGTCCTGTCCAACCACACCGCGGTGATGGAGCAGGCCCTGCTGGCCGCCGGTCACGAGGTGATCGTCTGCCTGTCCAAGCCGAACGCCGCGCTGCGCGCCGCGCAGAACCCGCCTTATCCGATCCGGTCGGTGACCCACTGGACCGACTTCACCGAGCTGGCAGGGCTGGCCCGGGACCTGCGGGGCCGGGTCGACGCCGTCGCCACGCTGTGGGAGGGGGCGATGGTCGCCGCCGGCTTCCTCCGCGACCTGATGAGCCTGCCCGGTCAGCCGACCGCCGAGGCGGTCCGGTTCACCGACAAGGCCGTCATGAAGTCCGTCCTGCACGCGGCAGGCGTACCCGTCGCGGCGCATCGCGTCGTCCACGAGGCCTCGGAGATCCCGGCGGCCGCCGCCGAACTCGGCGGCTTCCCGGTCGTCGTCAAGCCGCTCACCGGTTTCGGCTCGACCAACACCCACGTCATCCGCGACCGGCGCGATCTGGAGCGGATGCGGGCGGAGATCTTCACCCGGCGGCTGGACGCCTCGGCGTTCTTCCGGGCGGAGCCGGCCTTCCGGCCGCTCGACGACCAGGGCGGCTTCGTCGTGGAACAGTTCGTGCGAATCCGCAACGAGTACCACTGCGACGCGTTCTGGGCCGGTGGCGACTCGGTCTACCAGATCCCTGGCCGCTACAACGTCCCGCCGCTGCGGGGCATGGGCGGCACGCTCGGCTCGGTCCTGCTCGACCCGACGTCGCCGGAGGGCATGGCCGTCGCCGAACTCGCCGAACAGGCCGCTCGCGCGCTCGGCATCCACGACGGCTTCACCCACGCCGAGATCTACCTCGACACCGAAGGCCGCTGGCTGCTCGGGGAGATCGCCGCGCGGCCGGGCGGGGGCGGCATTCAGCACGCGCTGCTCCACGCGTACCACGTGAACGTGCCGGAGATGCTCGGTCAGTTCGGGGCCGGTGAGCCGGTGCGGGTCGAGCCTCGCCCGGAACCCGGAGTCTGGGGCTGGGCCGGGCCGTATGTCCCGCCGGGCCGGGTCGTGCACATCGCGAGCCGGGACGAGGTGCTGCGGCAGCCGGGCGTGGTCGACGCGAGCGTCGTGACGCAGGTCGGCGGCGAGGGCGGGCTGACCGGCTCGGGACAGTGGGGCGGTCTGGCCGGGTACGCCTGGCTGCACGGCGACACGCCGCAGGAAGTGCTGGCGCTGATGGACCTCGTCACCGAGCGGTACGAGATCGAGGTCGAGGCCTGATGGGATGGTGGCAACGCCGGTTCGGCGGCCTTCCGCGCGCGTTCTGGGGCTTGATGAGCGGCGTCGGGCTGGCCCGGCTCGGCTTCTTCGCCGTGCCGTTCCTGACCTTCTGGCTGGTCGCCGACCGGCACTTCACCGCGGCTCAGGCGGCCGTCGTGATGACCGCGTTCGGGTTGGGCTGGACGCTGTCGATGCCGCTCGGCGGCTGGCTCGCCGACCGGCTCGGCCGCCGCCTCGTGATCGTCTCCAGCGCTTTCGGGGCGGCGGTGACGTACGTGGCGATCGGTGGCGCTCAGGGTCTGTTGTGGACAGCAGGGCTGGCCTTCGCGACCGGGCTCACCTTCGACCTCTACCGCCCGGCGGTGCAGGCGTTCCTGACCGACGTCGTCCCGGGCGAGCATCGGAAACGGGCGCTCGGCCTGCTCTACCTCGTGATGAACGTCAGCCGCATGGTCGCCTGCGTCCTGGGCGGGCTGCTCGCCTCGCGCGCGTTCTTCGTGCTGTTCCTGGTGAACGCGGCCGTCAACGTCCTCTTCGGACTTCTGGCCCTCCGGCTGCCCGCGTCGTCCGGCACGTCCGCACGCAACGTCGGCTTCGGGGCGGCGCTGCGGGACCCCGCGCTGATCGGCTTCACGGCGATCACGGCGGTGTTCTACTCGGTCCACATGCAGAGCATGGTGAGCCTGCCGATCGTGTTCAGCTCGGTCGGCGCGACACCCCTGGACTACGGCCTGCTCCTGGCGCTCGACCCGCTCGTGGTGGTCGTCGTCCAGCTGCTGTTCCAGCAGTGGCTGCTGCGTACGCCGGCGTTGGTGGTGTGCGCGCTCGGCGCGGGGATGGTCGGCATCGGGCTGGCCCTGACCGGCCTGTCCGGCTCGCTCGGCCAGGCCGCGCTCACGATCCCGCTGTGGGTCGCCGGTGAGGTCGCCTTCCTCACCGCCGCTCCCGGGGTGGTCGCGACGATCGCGCCGGAACACCTCCGCGGTGTCTACTTCGGAGTGTGGGGCGGTACGCAAGGCTTGGCCGCCGTCGCGGCCCCGCTCGTCGCTTCGCTCCTCGCCGGGTCGCTGCTCATCTGGCTCGGCGGCGCCGTCTTCGGGGTGATCGCGGGGGCTGCCTGCCTGGGGTTGCGGGGGTGGCTGCTGCGTCGGCGCTCGGATCTCGCGGTGGTTCCCGTGCGCGCCGCTGTGCGCTCGTGACCCTTCGGGCGGGCTGCCATGCTCCCGGCTTTCGGTGGCGCTGCCATGCTCCCGGTTTTCGGCGGGCTGCCATGCTCCCGGCTTTCGGTGGCGCTGCCATGATCAGGGTCATTTCTGCGCTGCTATAGCGACATGGAATTGACCCTGATCACGAAGCCCGGGTCACGAGCGCTCAGCAGCTCGGAGGCTGAGCGCTTAGTAGCTGCGGAAGGAGCGGATCGGCGCGCGGGGACCGTACCTCGGCGCGCCGATCCCGGCCCGGGTCAGCAGCTGGCAGACGCGCCCGCGATGGCCGCGGAACGGTTCGAGCAGCTCCAGCATCCGTTCGTCGGTCGCGCGGGGCTCCCCGGCCAGCGCCCAGGCCACCTGGTTCTTGATGTGGTAGTCGCCGACGCTGACGGCGTCCGGATCTCCGTGCGCGTTGCGCATGACCTCCGCGACCGTCCACGGCCCGATCCCCACCAGCGCCAGCATCCGGCGGGCGGTCGCCTCCGGCTCGCGGTCCGGCCATGGCGCACGCGCGGCGCGCAGCAACGTGTCCGCCCGCCGTTGCTCCAGCCCGAGCGGGTGGAGGTCGTAGTAGCGCAGCGAACCGACCTGCTCCGCCGACGGCGGCAGCAGCAAGGTCGGATGCGGGCCCGGCGCGGGCTCCCGGAAGCGCCGCACGATCGCCGAGTACGCCTGGTACGCCTCCTTGCCGGTGACCTTCTGTTCGCATACCGCGCGGAGGAGGTGAGGGAAGACCTGCCCGGTCGCCGGCAGTCGGAGACCTCCATGCCGGTGCGCCAAGTCGGCGACGACCGGATGGGCCTGAGCGAGTGCCCGGAACCCGCCCAGATCGTCCCGCAGTCCGAAGACGGCGTCAGCCCGGTCGAGCAGCCACTCCGCGCCCGGCCCGTACGCCTCGGCCCGGCCGTCCCGATGCAGCCCCAGGGAGCCCGGGCCGTCCGGCGTACGCGCGGCGTGCCAGAACACGCCGTCGATGAACCGGCGGCACGGATCATGGGTGCCCATGGACAGCTGACCCAGGGTGCCCGCGAAGTCGTACCTCGCGGGCAGGTCCAGCCGTCTCTCTAACACCTTTGTATTGTGCCTGGTCACGCCCGCGCGGACGCAGCCGCCAGGGCCCGCTGGAGGAGCTTGGTGTCGCCGAGCATCCGGCGCAGCCGCTGTTCGAGCCCCCCGATCGGGACGAGCTGCTGGGGAGCGCGCGGATCCTTGACGGCACTGGAGGCGTACCGGGGGAGGGTGACGCAGGACAACTCGGCCAGCTCGATCGCCTGCGCCGGGGCCAGTTCGGCCGAGCATTCCAGGCGGACGACGCCGGACCACGGGATCGGGATGCCGCCCGGCTGACGCAGGTACCAGGTGTATCGGCTCCAGCGCCCGCCGATGCGGAAGACCGGCGTGCGCTGCCCGGGAGACAGCGCTCCGACCACCGGGAGCAGCTGGTCCGGCAGGTACTGCTTCTGCTGGGTCTTGGCGTACCCGATGACGCGAGGGGGCGCGCCGGGTCCCCGCAGCGGGCCGTCGACCACGATCAGCTCGTCGCCCCCGCTGAGGGTGGCGAGCACGTCGGTGGTCGTCCGCTGCTCCAGCTGCATCAAGGCGGTCTGCATCGCCGCCATCAGATCGGCGTCCTGCGCGCCCTCGATGCGGACCGCCTTGTAGCGCACCGTGGTTCCGGCGTCTACATCGGACTGATCGGCGGCGGAGGTGAAGATCGAGCGTTCGACGGTGGCGGCGGCGACGGTCGCGGTTCCGGTGGCGCAGCGGACGACCCCGGCGGCGTAGGAACAGGCCAGCCCGGGGGACGGCGGGGTGCCGCCGATCCCGGCCGTCCAGATCCGGGCGTCGATCCGGCGTACGCCGTCGACCATCAGCACGGTCGCCGGCGGCTTCAGCCCGGCCGGGGCGTCGAGCGGTCGCCACTGCTCAGCGGGCAGCTCGACCTCGACGTCGAGTCCGTCGGCCGGGCCAGAGGCGGACGCGTCGAGGCTGGCGCCGTAGGACGGGTCCCATGCATCGACGTGGAAGCTCATAGCCAGATTTCTACCCTATCCTGTCCACTCGGGCGGTGCGGGCGTCTTTGCGTACCTCGAAACGGACCGGAATGCGTTCGGCGAGCGCGGCCACATGCGTCACCACACCCACCATCCGATCGCCCCGGGCGGCGAGATTCTCCAGCGTCGCCGCGACAACGTCCAGTGTGGACGAGTCGAGCGTGCCGAACCCCTCGTCCAGCAGGATGGAATCCAGGCTGGCCGCGTGCGCCATCCCGGCCAGTTGATCGGCCAGACTGAGCGCCAGGGCCAGCGAAGCCTGGAAGGTCTCCCCGCCGGACAGCGTACGCACCGGGCGGGTGAGCCCGGCGTCGTGATGATCCACCACGAAGAACTCACGATTGCGGTGCATCAGGTCGTACTGCCCGGCCGACAGCTCCCGGAGGATCTCCGAGGCGCCCGCGACCAGGGCGTCCAGTGCCTCTTCGAGCAGCCACGCCTCGAAGTTGTTGGCCTTCAGGTGCTGGGCCAGCGTCGCCGCGACGGCTCGCTCGGTCTCGATCTGCTTGCGCTGCTTCCGCAGATCGTCGGCGCGCTTGCGAGCGTCCAGGATCTTGTCGCGGGCGGCGGCGGCGCGCTCGACGGCGACGGTGACCGCGCGGTCGAGCCCGGCGATCTCGCGCGGCATCGCGACCTCGGCCTCGTCGAACCAGTCCCGGATGCGGTCGAGCACCGTCTCCTCGCTGGCGGTGGCCTGCCGGGCGGCCTGGTCGGCCTCCGTCCGCAGCGTGGTGAGCTGCTGCCCGGCCTGTTTCGCCCACTCGGCGAGCCCGGCCCAGGCGGCCTGCAGGTCCTCGCGGTCGACCGGCGGCGGGGCGACGACCGGTCCGCCCGGCACCACGGAGGCGACCGAGTCGCGGGCGGTGTCGAAGATTCGCCAGGCGGCCCGCAGCCGGTCGTCGACCCGCTGCACCTCGGCCAAGGCGGCGCGCTGCTGCTCCATCGCGCGGCGGCGAGCCGCCCCGGCCCGGTCCAGCGCCTGCTTCGCCTGCGCGTGCGCGGCGAGCTGGGCGTGCAGCTCCGCCTCCTCGGGCGCCCCGGCGAGCACCTCGGCCAGCTGAACGATCTCCTGGTCGAGCTGTTCCTTGCGGGCGCGAATGGAGGCGAGCCGGCGATCGGTGTCCCGGGCGGCGTCGTCGGCGGTCTGCCGATCACGGTCGGCCTTCTCCGCCTCCGCGCGTACGCGCTTCAGCCGATCCTGGGCGGCGACGGTCGCTCCGACCTCGCGCTGTGCGGGCAACGTGGCGACCGACTGCTCGCAGACCGGGCAGGCATGCCCGACCTGGAGCAACGGCCGCAGCACCGCCACCCGGTCGGTGTTGCGCGCCTCCTCCAGCGCGTGCTGGGCGTGGACGACCTCGTCGGCCTTGCCCTTCGCCAGCTTCGTCGCCTGCTCCACCGTACGCATCGAGGCCGCGTGCGCCTTGTCGGCCTGCGTCAAGGCGGTCGCCCCGTCGCCCTGCCGGGCGCGCAGCGCGGCGAGCTGGGCGAGCCCGTCCAGCGTGCGCTTGACGTCGGCCGGATCGACGGTCGCTTCGAGGCGAGCGCGCGCCTTCTCCTCGTGCTCCTCGGCCGCGGTCAGCTCGTCGGCGACACCGGCGAGCCTCGCTTTGGCCTGTTGCCCAGCCGTCGCCAGCGCGCCGGCGTCGGCGGGTGCGGCGATGCGGCCGAGCGCGGTGAGCCGCCCGTCCACCACGGCCAGCGCTTCGACCGCCGCCCGGCGTTGGGCGTCGAGGGCGGACAACCCCGGTGCTTCGGCCACCACCCGGGCGGCGAGCGCCTCGACGGCGTCCACCCGCTCCTGCGCGGCGGCCAGCAGCCCGTCGTCGGACTCGGCGGCGAGATCGGCGAGCAGCCGTTCGGTCGCCGAGAGCTGATGGGCGGCGGCCTTGTCCCGCTCGGCGGCCTTCTCGCGGATCTGCTCGTAGACCTCCAGCCCGAGCAGCTTCACCAGGATCTCCTGGCGCTCGGCCGGCTTGGCGTGCAGGAACGCCGCGAATTCGCCCTGCGGCAGCAGCACGCACTTGATGAACTGGTCGTAGGGCAGCCCGACGACGTCGGCCACGGCCGCGTCCAGCTCGACCGGCGTACCGGCGAGGGTCTGGCCCAGCTCTTCGACGGGTTCGTCCCCGTCGAGCACGGCCACGTTGAACGTCGGAGGCAGCAGTTGCAGCCCCGCCTGCTTCGTGGCGACCCGGCCCTTGCCGTCCCGGCGGACGACCCGGGTCACGGCGTAGCGGCGGCCGCCGGACTCGAAGATCATCCGAACCGCCGCCTCGATCCCGGACGGCGCGAGGGCGTTCACGACGGTCTTGCCGCTCCAGCGCGGCACCTGGCCGTAGAGCGAGAAGCAGATCGCGTCGAGGATGGTGGACTTCCCCGAGCCGGTCGGGCCGACCAGCGCGAAGAAGTCGGCGTCGGTCAGGTCAATGACGGTGTGCTCGCGGAAGATCGCGAAACCGCGCAGGTCCAGCCGGAGCGGGCGCACTCAGCTCACCTCCTGGTAGAGCTCCTCGAAGAGCTTCTGAGTGGCGGGGTCGTCATGACCGCGGTCGGCCAGGTAGTCGGCGAACAACGCGACCGGCGACCGTTCGGCCCGAGCCGGCCGGTCGGGGCGCTTGGTCTCCAGCATCGCCGGGTCGATCCGGATCTCCAGGGCGCGCGGCAGCATCTCCTGCACCTGCTCGCGCAGCCCGGCGCGGGGCTTCTCGCTCACCACGACACGCAGCCAGTCGTCTCCCGGGTCCATCTCGGACAGTTGCTCCAGGGTGCCCCGCAGCGTACGCAGCCGCCGCCCGGACGGCAGCGGAACCTCCCGGACGAGCGCCGTGGTGTCGGCGGTGGCCTCGACGATCGTCACCGACGGCGGGTTCTCCTCCTCGCCGAAGTCGACCGGCAACGGGCTGCCGCTGTAGCGGACCGGGCAGTGCCCGGGGAGCGTCTGCGCCCGGTGCAGATGGCCCAACGCCACGTAGTGCGTGTTCGGCGGGAACACCGTCGAGGGGACGGCGTAGCCGAGGATCGTGTGTGCCTCCCGCTCGCCGCCGCCCATCGCCGCGCCGACGACGGTCAGATGCGCGGTGACCAGGTTGACCGCGCTCGGGTCGGTGAAACTCTCCGCCGCGATCGCCTCGAGCAGGCGCGACAGGTGATCGGCGTACGTGCTGTGCGCCTCGGCCTGGGTCAGCTCGAACATGTCGAGCGCGCGGACGGCGTACCGCTGAGAGAGGAAGGGCAGCGCGATGCAGCGCCACGGCTCGCCGCCCGGGGTCACCCCGGTGATCAGGTGGTCGGCGGGTTTGTCGGAGACCCGGCCGCGCAGGTGCAGGTTCTCCGACTCGGCGAACACCCGCAGGGCGTCCAGCGCCGGGCCGTTGTCGTGGTTGCCGGCGATCACCACGATCTCGGCGAGTCGCCGGAGCGCCGCCAGCGCCCGGTAGACGATCTTCTGCGCCTCGGGCGTCGGAGCGGCGGTGTCGAACAGGTCGCCCGCGACGATGATCAGGTCGGGTCGCTCCCCGCGGGCGACCTCGATGACCGAGGCCAGCGCGGTGAGCTGCTCCTCGGCCCGCGGCTGTCCTTTCAGGACTTTACCGACGTGCCAGTCGGAGGTGTGCAGGATCTTCACGGCAGAGCCCTCTCCGGCTGCTAGAACGGGATCTCGTCGTCGTCGATGCCACCGTCGCGCGTCGAGCCGACCACCGCGAACGGGTCGGTCGCGCTGACCATGCTGGCCAGCGTGGCGCGCGGGGCCGCGCCCGCCTCGGACGGCCGGGTGGCCCAGGCCGGGAACGGGAACTCGACGGCCAGCGGGACCGGGATCTCCGGCTGCGCCACGAACATCGTGCCCGGCTTGGCGAGCAGCGCCCGCTGCCGCTGGGTGGGCGGCAGGAAGCCGTATTCGGGTCGCGAGGCCTCGGCCGGGTCGAGCCGGCCGACCACCCGGATCGCGGAGTTGGACACGATCCGGCGCTCGACCTCCGACGCCGTCTGCTGGGCGCCGATCAGGATCACGCCCAGCGATCGGCCGCGCTCGGCGATGTCGAGCAGCACCTCCTTGATCGGGCTCGTGCCGTCGCGAGGCGCGTACTTGTTCAGCTCGTCCAGCACCACGAACAGCAGCGGCTTGGCCGTGCCCGCCTTCTCCTTGCGCTCGAACTCCGTCTTCAGCGTCACGCCGACGACGAAGCGCTGCGCCCGGTCGGGCAGGTTGTGCAGGTCGACCACGGTCACCTGACCGGCGTCGGCGGTGCTGATCTGGTGCGCCCGGCCGCCGGGCAGGTCGCCCCGGATCAGCCGGGACAGGTCCCGCTTGCTGGAGATCAGGCGGCGGGCGAAGGCGTTGACCGTGCCGAGCCCGACCGAGCTGCCCGCCCAGGTGGACCGGGTCTCGTCGTCGTTGAGCTGCTCGACGATGTAGTCCACGAAATCGTCGTAACTGCCGAGCCGGGTGCCGTCCAGGCTGATGCCGCCCCCGGCCGGCTGCGCCTCGCGGGCGAGGTGGGCGGCGACCGCGTGCACGACCATCGTGTACTGCTGGCGCTCGTCGTCGGCGTCGGCGAAGACATAAGGCAGCAGGCGCTGCTCGGTGAACTCGCTCAGCGTCCAGTAGAACGGGTCGACCCCGGTCAGCCGGCTCGCCACGTCGGGGCTGCCGGACGGGTCCCCGGCCCGCGCCGGTGCGAACACCGTGACCTGTTTGAACGCCCCCGCGTCCAGGCCCAGCTTGTGGTACGCCTCCCGGGTCGGCTCGTCGAGCCGGTTGTTCTCGTGATCGAGGAAGAGCAGGTCCTCGCCCTTGACGTTGAAGATGAGCGCCTTGGTGTTGGCCGACTCCGCCTTCGAGCCCAGGACGCCCGAGGTGAAGATGGAGTAGAGCAGGAAGGTGGCGAAGCTCGTCTTCGTCGCGACCCCGGAGATGCCGGAGATGCTGACGTGCGCGCCCCGGCTGCCGTCGAGGAAGTCGGTGTTGAGGTACAGCGGCGCGCCGTCGCGGCCGATGCCGATCGGCAGCCGCCGCTGCATCCGGTCGAAGCTCAGCGCGGCGTCACGGGTCTCGCCGTGCGCCCGGTACGCCACCGCACCCGGCGCGGGCGGCACGTAGATCTCGGGCTCGACCCGGGTCACCGTGATCTCGGCCGCCTCCTGCACCATCGCGGGCAGCATGCCGTCGGCGATGGCGAAGACGTCGGACTCGAACGCGGCGCCCTCGTGCCGGGCGCGGACGGCGGTGACGACGCCGGAGATCGTGACGGTGCCCCGATCGGGCAGGTCGCGCTGGGTCACCACGACGTCGTCGAGCTGCAGGTAGGCGTCGGAGCCGACGGCCACCCAGAAGGTCAGCGGGCTGGCGTCCTGCGTACCGAGGACGCGGCCGACGGGACTGCCGGGGCCGGTCTGGTCGCCGGGGGAGTGTGCGGGGAAGCTCACGCTCTCAGACCCTAACGGCATCCTGCGACAAGACCCCGGTACGCAAGGGTGCCGAGTCGTGTGCGCGACAGGAGAGGGACCCCCGTTCAGGGGAGGTCAGGACCGTGTGATGCGTACGCCCCAGGGCCCGGTCACATGGGTGGGTGTGATGGTCAGGTGCACTGTTTCCCCTGGTCGCGCGGTTATCTGGGACTGCCAGTCGAAGCCGTTCCGGTCGGCGATCGTCCAGCCGAGACCACAGCTGTCGCCCTCGTAGGACCAGATTTCGCAGTCCGTGACGGTGACGCCGTCGATGGTGACGTGCAGGGCGCCGGGCGTGGCGGACGACATCGACAGGTCGTACGACCCCCACGCGAGGTCGACCGTGATCGGTTCCAGCGCGTCCGTGTCGCCACGCAGATAGGACCGTGAGGAGCCGTCGCCGCCGTCCCCGTTGACGGGGAGCTGCAGCGCGGGCAGCGTGCTGGGCCGCACCGGCAGCGGATACTCCTCGAACGGCACCGGCACCCCGATCGCCACACCGATGGTGCCGACGTTCGGCGTCTCGGCGTCAACCGTCTTCTGCGTCGCCGCGTCGAACCGGGTGGCCCCGCCGATCCGCATCGTGATCCGGACCGTGTCGCCGATCCCGATCCCGTGTGTCGTCCAGGCCTCGGCTCCGTAGCGGCTCGTGCCGGCCCCGCCGTCCGGTCCGCAGCTGGACTCCCACCAGACGTCGCCGCGGACCATGAACCGCACCTTCAGCTGGGTGCCGTCCGGGGCGAGGAACTCGCAGCGATCGAAGACAGTGACGCCCAAATCGGTCACGGTCCAGGTCGTCGTCGCCTCGGCCGCGGCGAGAGGAGCGCTGGCGGCGGCCACCACGCGGGCGCCGTTGGCGTACTCGGGAAAGCCCTCGATGCGTTTCATCGGCGCGGGCGACGGCTGCGGCGTCGGCTCCTTCCGGAGCAGGCCGGGGAGGACGGCGTACACGCTGATGGCGAGCAGGAGCAGCGCGGATCCGGCGGCGACCCACCGCTTGTGGCGCGCGAGCCAGGCGCGGACCACGCGTGCCCGGGGCGCGGGAGGCTCCTCGGGAGCGATCTCCCCCAGATCAATCATGCGCGCGACTGTACCGGAGCAGAAGCGCCTGGTCAGCGGGCAGAGCGTGGATCAGGCGCATTGGCCTCGATGGATGTTCGGGGCCGACGGCCATCCGGGTCGCGCCGGGCCCGGCGAGCACCGGTGACAGCGTCAGGCACAGCTCGTCGACCAGGTCCGCGCTGGTCAACGCGCCTAGCAGGGTCGGGCCACCCTCGCAGAGCAGGTGAGTGAGGCCGTCGGCGCGCAGCCGGGTCAGCGCCTCGCCCAGGTCCGCGACCAGCACGTCCGCGACCTCGCGCAGCGGGTGGTCGCCCGGATCGGCGGGCGTCACCACCAGGGGCCGGACCGGCGCATCGCGGAGGGCGCGATGCCCGGGGTCCAGCGCCAGCGCGTGGCTGAAGATCACCAAGCGGGGATACGCCGAAAGCCCGGACGCGAGACGCCAGGACCGTCGTTCGGGGTCGAGCGTGAGCGGCCGGTAATCCTCGTCGCGCAGCGTGCCGGCCCCGACGAGCAGCGCGTCGCAGGTCATCCGGAGCAGCCGGAAGACCTGCTTGTCGGCGACGCTGGACAGGCCGGTCGACAGCCCGTCGACGGCGGCCGCCCCGTCCAGGCTGGTCACGAAATTGACCCGGAGGCCCGCCGTACGCGGGTACCGGCGCAGCAACTCCTCGTCGATCGTCACCGCAGCATCATGGCAGTTCAGGGGAGGTCACGAGGACCAGCCGGTCGGCGGTCTGCAACGTGGTGACCTGGCCGTACGGCAGTGCGTGACCGCCTCGGAGCACGGCGATCACCGGCTCCGCGCATTCGCGGAGGGTACGCCCGATCTCCTCCGGCTTGACCGGGCGTTCGACCAGGTCGAGACCGGCGCCGTGGATGAGCAGGTCGTTGAAGACCTCGCTGATCGCGGGGGAGCGGGCGGCCACCCCGAGCAGCCGGCCGGCCGCCTCGGACGTGGTGATGACGGCGTCCACCCCGGACTGCAACAGCAGCGGCTCGTTCTCGGCCTGGCGGACCGAGGCGACGATGGTGCACCCCTGGTTGATCTGGCGGACGGTCAAGGCGACCAGGACCGCGGTGTCGTCCCGGTCGGTCGCGACGACGACGCGCTCGGCCGTCTCCACCGCCGCCTTCCGCAGCACGCTGCTGCGGGTGGCGTCGCCGACGACGACCGCGAAGCCGTCCCGGTTGGCTTCCTCGGCCAGGCTCGTCGAACGCTCGATGACGACGAACGCCGTCTTCGGCGACCCGTCGGCGAGCAACGTCTGGATCGCCGTATGCCCCTTCGTGCCGTACCCGACGACGATGGTGTGCTCGATCAAGGTGGACCTCCAGCGGCTACGGCGCAGCTGTTCCCGCGTACGCCGGGTGAGCACCTCGAACGTGGTGCCGACCAGGATCGCCAGGAAGGCCACCCGCAGCGGCGTGATCAGGAAGATGTTCACCACGCGGGCGGCGTCGCTGACCGGCACGATGTCGCCGTAGCCGGTCGTCGACAGGGTCACGGTGGCGTAGTAGAACGCGCCCAGCCAGGTCAGCTCGGGCCGGTTCGCGTCCTTGTAGCCGTCCCGGTCGAGCATCACGATGACCACGACGGCGGCCAGGATCAGGACGGCGTACGCGATGCGCCGCCAGATCTGGCGCAGCGGATCGCCCGGGTGGCGCCCCGGCAGGCGTACGCCGCCCTGGTCGGCCTCGCCGAACGCGCCCTGGTCCATGGCTCCACTGTAGGGAGTCCTGGGCCGTTTGCCGGGTTATTCCACCGGGGCGATCCACGCCGCCCAGTCCGCCGAGACGTGTTCGGGCACGATCGCGATCTCGAACTCTTCACCCGGCCTCAGCGCCGGAAGCTTGGCGAGCAGATCGGGGTCCTTCGGATCGAGGGTGTACCCGCAGCCGCCGGTCTCCCAGCTCCAGTTGCCGCAGCTCATCACCTCCACCCCGGCCACCATCAGCCGGAGTATGCCGGGCGCTCGCTGACTTATGTGGATCGCGTACTGGGCGCCCCACGTGAGGCCGACCGTTCGTATGGTCTGACTCGCATCGGCGGCGGGCGGGCGGAGTTCGAGCGCCTTGGGCGATAGGTCGAGCCGGTTGGAGTCCAGCTCCTGCAGGACCTTGGGCTTCGCCGGGAACGGGTAGTCCGACCAGGCCATCCGCTCGCCGACGGCGACATCCACAGCGACGTCCTCGGGGACCGGACGCTTCGTGATCGCCAGGCTGACGGTCATGACCACGTACGCCCCGGCAGTGACGCCGGCGTTCATCACCTTCTCGACCGGCCAGCTCTCCACCGTCCCGAGCCCCGTACGCGGACTGTCCGGAGTGGCGTCGCACTCCATCTGGCCCAGTTCGCCGCCGGTGGTCTCGAAGGTGATCCGGATTTCCGTCGCGGCCGAGGCACGGCAGCGCATGTAGACGGAGAAGTCGCTGGTGGAGGCCATCCACGACAGCTTCGTGGGCATCTTCTCGTCGGTCGCGGTGCCGGTCGCCACGAGTCGGTTGCCCAGGGCGTACTCGGGGAATCCGTTGATCAGGCTCGACGTCGCGGACGCCACCGGAGCCGGGACGACGTGGTGGGCCGGATTGATGGCGTACCCGAGGACGAGCGCCAGGACCACCGCGCACACCGAGGCGATCGAGACGACGCGACGCTGGCGGGCCTGCTGGATGCGCTCCTGGACGGCGGCGAGGCGCGCGGCGCCGGCGGGCGGTTCGGAATCCGGTTGGATGCCGGTGAGCCCGGGGTCGACCCGGAGCTTGGCGATGGCCTTGGCCGCGTGGCTCTTGACGGTGCCCGGCGAGATGCCGAGCACGTCCGCGATCTGGGCCTCCGAGAGGTCTTCGTAGTAGCGCAGGACGAGGACCGCGCGCTGCTGCCGGGGCAGCCGGCCGAGCGCGCGGGCGAGCTGGTCGCGGTCGTCGTAACCGCGGTGCTCGTCCGGACCGGCCTGTTCGGGCAGCTCGCCGATGGGGCGTTCGTGGTGCCAGCGCCGCCGCCACCAGCTCGTGTAGGTGTTCACCAGGATCCGCCGGACGTAGGGCTCGGGATCGCCTTCGATACGCCGCCAGGCCGTCCAGGCTTTGGCCAGCGAGGACTGCAGGAGATCCTCGGCCAGCGCCCAGTCCCGGGTGAGGAGGTACGCGACGCGCAGCAGGCGGGCCGACCGCGCGGTCACGAACTCCGCGAAGTCACCCGCCGGCGTGCTGGGCCGAGATTCGTGGGCCCGCGAATCGGCCGGAGCCGTCGTCAGCTGCACCGCTTGTCCTCTCAGGTTGGCGGACATTAGCAGGTACGCGCTGAGCCCGCTGCCCGGTGCACCACCGGGCATGGGCCGTTCGGCCCGTTTGCCGTAGCCCGGTCGGTGGAGGCCGTCGTCACGGCTGAGCGTGGAAGCGCTGCTCGGCCGGGGATAGACCCGGATAACAACTTGGGAACGCTCCCATCCCTCGCTTGACTTCCCCGTAACGTCACGGCAATCTCATGGGAGCGCTCCCGGCGGTGTGGTCCAGACCACAACCCGGGCAGTCTGCACCACCCCCCACCTGCACTGAAAACGACCTGAGAGGGGTCATCGATGGGCGTCACCTCGCGCCGCCGCGCCCTCGCGGCGGTCGCCGTCCTTGCGATTGGAGCGCTCGGCCTGACCGCCTGTAGCGACGACAAGGACGGCACCGGTTCGAGCACCGAGCAGATCACCCTGAACGTCGACGTCTTCGGCAACTTCGGTTACGAGGAGCTCTACAAGCAGTACCAGGCCGCGCACCCGAACATCAAGATCGTGGAGCGTGGCACCGGCGGCCAGCTCGGTGACTACACCCAGCAGGTGACGCAGCGCCTCGCGGCCGGCAGCGGCCTCGGCGACGTGATCGCCATCGAAGAGGGCATGATCATCGACATGAAGTCGAAGGGCTCCGCCTTCGTCGACCTCAACGAGTACGGCGCCAAGGACCTGTCCGGCAACTTCCTGCCCTGGAAGTACGAGGCGGCCAAGACCGACGACGGCAAGCTCATCGGCCTCGGCACCGACGTCGGCGGCATGGCCATGTGCTACCGCACCGACCTGTTCAAGCAGGCCGGTCTGCCGACCAACCGCGACGAGGTCTCCAAGCTCTGGCCGACCTGGGACGACTACATCAACGTCGGCAAGCAGTTCAAGACCAGGGTGCCGAAGGCCGGCTTCATCGACGCGGTCACGAACACCTACAACAGCATCCTGATGCAGGAGGCCGGCAACACCACCGGCTACACGTACTTCGACACGAAGAACGCGTACGTGACCGACACCAACCCGGCCGTCAAGAAGGCCTGGGACATCTCGAACCAGATCCTCGAGGCGGGCCTGTCGGCCAAGCTCCAGGCCTGGACCGACCAGTGGAACGCGGGCTTCAAGAACGCGCAGTTCGCGACCATCGCCTGCCCCGCCTGGATGACCGGCTACATCACCTCGCAGAACGGCGACGCGGGCAAGGGCAAGTGGGACATCGCCACGGTCCCCGGCAGCGGCGGCAACTGGGGCGGCTCCTGGCTGTCCGTGCCGAAGCAGAGCAAGCACCAGAAGGAAGCCGCTGAGCTGGCCAAGTTCCTGACCAACCCGGCCGGTCAGATCGCCTCCTTCAAGTCGAAGGGCAACCTGCCGTCCTCGCCGCAGGCGCTGGACGACCCGGCGGTCAAGGCCGCGGTGAACGAGTACTTCAGCAACGCGCCGACCGGTGCCATCTACGGCACCAGCGCGAAGGCTCTCAAGCCGGTCTACCTGGGCGCGAAGAACGTCCCGGTGCGTACGGCGGTGGAGAACGCGCTCCGCTCGGTCGAGCAGGGCCAGAAGAAGTCCGACGCCGCTTGGGCGACGGCGGTCGCCGACGGCAAGAAGGCCGCGTAAGCGGCTTAGCCAGCCAGCGCCGGTGCGCGGTCTCGGCCGCGCACCGGCGCCGAGCTTCCTGGAGTCACCATGAGCCTGCCGACCACTACTCCGGCACATTCGGCCGAAGTGCCCCCGCAGCCGGGCCGGGCCCCCCGCTCGCCGTCGTCCTTCCTGGTACGCGCGTCGCGGTGGAGCCGCCTGGACACCAAGGCCTCGCCCTACGTCTACATCGCTCCGTTCTTCGTCATCTTCGGGATCTTCGGGCTCTTCCCGCTGATCTACACCGGATACGTGGCGCTGAACGACTGGGAGGTGGGCGCGGACACGCACACCTTCGTGGGCCTCGACAACTTCGTCAAGATCCTCAGCGACAACTACTTCTGGAACGCCGTCTTCAACACGATCGGCATCTTCGTGGTGTCGACCATTCCGCAGCTGCTGCTGGCGCTGATGCTGGCCAACGCGCTGAACAAGCGGATGCGTGGGCGGATGTGGCTGCGGATGGGCGTACTGGTCCCGAACATCACCTCGGTCGCCGCGGTCGCCATCCTGTTCAGCCAGCTCTTCGCCCGCGACTTCGGCCTGATCAACTGGCTGCTGCACTTCGTCGGGGTCAGCCCGATCGACTGGCAGGCGCACAAATGGACCGCCTGGCTCGCCATCTCGACCATGGTGGACTGGCGCTGGATGGGCTACAACGCGTTGATCTACCTGGCCGCGATGCAGTCGATCCCCAAGGACATCTACGAGTCCGCCGCCCTGGACGGCGCGTCGTCGCGTCGCCAGTTCTGGTCGATCACGGTGCCGATGCTGCGGCCGACGATCATCTTCACGGTCATCATCTCCACCATCGGCGGCTTCCAGCTGTACGCCGAGCCGCTGCTGTTCACCGGGGGAGCGAGCGCCTTCCTCGGCGGCACGCTGCGCCAGTCGCAGACCGTGACGATGTACCTGATGGAGCAGTTCTACAACAAGTTCGAGTACGGCGACATGGCCGCCGTCGCGTGGCTGCTCTTCTTCCTGATCCTCATCTTCAGCGGCGTGAACTACCTGATCACCGCACGGCTGGAGTCCTCCGGCAAGCGTGGAGGCAAGAAATGACCGCCGTCTCCGTCGACCGTCCGCCGGCCCCGCCCGCGGCGAAGCCTCGGCGCCGCGGCCGGGACGTCTTCCAGGCGACCCCGCTGACCTTCGTGATGCTGCTGGCGACGGTCGTCCTGTCGATCTTCCCGCTGTACTACATGATCGTCGTGGCGACCCGTGAGCAAGGCGCGACCAGCTCGGTGCCGCCGCCCCTGATCCCGGGCAGCAGCCTGGGCGACAACATCGGCCGGCTGCTGTCGAACGAGAACGCGGCGTTCATGACGGGCATGGTGAACTCGGCGATCATCTCGCTGACGCTCACCGTCTCGGTCGTGTTCCTGTCGACGCTCGCCGGGTTCGCCTTCGCCAAGCTGCGATTCCGCGGCCGCAACGCGTTGATGCTGTCGATCCTGGTCACCATGATGGTGCCCGCGCAGCTCGGCGTGGTGCCGCTGTACATGATGATGGCCAAGCTCCAGTGGGCCAACCACCTGCCGTCGGTGATCGTTCCGTTCCTCGTCAACGGGTTCGGCGTGTTCATGATGCGGCAGTACGTCAGCCAGTCCGTGCCGGACGAGCTGATCGAGGCGGCCCGCGTCGACGGCTGCAACACCTTCCGGATCTACTGGAGCGTGGTGCTTCCGGCGCTCCGCCCGGCCATCGCCGTCCTGGCGTTGTTCACCTTCATGGCACAGTGGAACGAGTTCTTCTGGGCTTCACTGGCCATGGGCGACCCGTCCAACCCGACCGTGCAGATCTCGCTGCAGCACCTCTCGACGGGGTACTACAACGACTACGCGCAGGTCTTCGCGGGTACGCTGCTGTCAATCCTGCCGCTCCTGGCGGCGTTCATCGTGTTCGGCCGTCAGATCATCGGCGGCATCATGGAAGGTGCTCTGAAGGCGTGACCAGCAATTCCGACTTTCCGGCCGACTTCCTGTGGGGTGCGGCGACCGCGTCGTACCAGATCGAGGGGGCCGTCGCCGAAGGCGGTCGCACCCCCTCCATCTGGGACACGTTCAGCCACACGCCCGGCCGGACGGTCAACGGGGACACCGGCGACGTGGCGTGCGACCACTACCACCGGATGGGCGAGGACGTCGCCCTCATGGCCAAGCTCGGGCTGAAGGCGTACCGGTTCAGCACGTCGTGGTCGCGGATCCAGCCGCACGGCCGGGGTCCGGTCAGCCCGGACGGCATCGACTTCTACTCGCGGTTGGTCGACGAGCTGCTCGAGCAGGGCATCCAGCCCTGGGTCACGCTCTACCACTGGGACCTGCCGCAAGAACTCGAGGACGCGGGCGGCTGGCCCAACCGCGACACCGCCGAGCGGTTCGGCGAGTACGCCGCGCTGACCCAGGCCGCCCTCGGCGACCGGGTCAAGCACTGGATCACGCTCAACGAGCCGTGGTGCACGGCGTACCTGGGCTACGGCAACGGGCACCACGCCCCTGGGCGTACCGACCCGGTCGACGCGCTGGCCGCCGCGCACCACCTCAACCTGGGGCACGGCCTGGCCGTCCGAGCGCTGCGTACCGACGCCGACGCCCGGATCGGGCTCACGCTCAACCTGCACTCACTCCTGCCGCACACCGATTCGCCGGCCGACCTCGACGCGGTACGCCGCATCGACGGCGTCGGCAACCGGGTGTTCCTCGACCCGGTGCTGCGGGGCGCGTACCCGGAGGACGTCGCCGCGGACGTGGCGCATCTGACGGATCTGGAGTTCGTGCGGCCGGGCGACCTCGCGGTGACCAGCGCTCCGCTGGACTTCCTCGGGGTGAACTACTACAGCCGTCAGGTCGTGTCCGGCCCCTCGGGCTCGGGCGAGACCGACTCGCACAGCGGCGCATGGCCGGGCAGCGAGCAGGTGGAGTTCCACCGGCGCGGCCTGCCGGTGACCCAGATGGGCTGGGAGATCGACCCCGAGGGGCTCACCGCGCTGCTGCGCCGGGTGCACCAGGAGTACGGGCCGATCCCGCTGTACATCACCGAGAACGGCGCGGCCTACGCGGACGAGATCGGGGCCGACGGCACGGTGGCCGACCCGGAGCGGATCGACTACATCGGCCGGCACCTCGCCGAGGTCGCCGGCATGATCGGCGAGGGCATCCCGCTCGCGGGGTACTTCGCCTGGTCACTGCTGGACAACTTCGAGTGGGCCTGGGGCTATGAGAAGCGGTTCGGCCTGGTCCACGTCGACTACACCACGCAGGTACGCACGCCGAAGGCGAGCGCCTCGTGGTACGCCGATGTGATCCAGGCGAACTCGCTGATCACCGCCGACGGTACCGGGAAGTAGAGTTCACGGTTATGGCACGTTCCCCGCGCGCCCGGTCAGCCGGGCGCCCCACGCTCGACCAGGTCGCCGCGCACGCAGGCGTCGGCCGCGGGACGGTGTCGCGCGTCGTCAACGGTTCGCCACAGGTCAGCCCGGAAGCCCGGGCGGTGGTGGAGAAGGCGATCGCCGAGCTGGGATACGTGCCTAACCGGGCGGCCCGCGCGCTGGTCACCCAGCGTACGGATTCGGTCGCGCTGGTCGTCTCGGAGTCCGGTGAACGGCTGTTCGCCGAACCGTTCTTCGCGGCGATCCTGCGCGGCATCAGCGCCGCCCTGTCCGAGACGCAGCTGCAGCTCTGGCTGGCGATGGCTCAGTCGCCGGCCGAGCGGCAGCGCGTCGAACACCACCTCACCGACCAGCACGTGGACGGCGTACTGCTGCTCTCGCTGCACTACGCCGACCCGCTGCCGGATCTGTTGGCCGAACGCGGCCTGCCCGCCGTCATCGCGCCGCGCCCGGCCGACGGCGACGGCTACTACGTCGACGTCGACAACGTCGGCGGCGGCCGGATCGCCACCGAACACCTGATCCACTCGGGCCGGACCAAGATCGCCACCATCGCCGGTACCGCCGACATCTCGCCCGGTGTCGACCGGCTCGCCGGCTACGAGCAGGCGCTCAAGCAGGCCAACCTCCCCGTCCGCGACGAGCTCATCGCGCGCGGTGACTTCACCGAGGCCAGTGGGTACGACGCCATGCGGGGACTGCTGTCTCGCGTACCGGAGCTGGACGCGGTCTTCGCCGCCTCCGACCTGATGGCAGCCGGCGCCCTGCGGGCGCTGCGCGAAGCCGGCCGAGTCGTCCCCCGCGACGTCGCCGTGGTCGGCTTCGAAGACTCCGTCATCGCCCGGCAGACCGAACCGCAGCTGACCAGCGTCTTCCAGCCGGTCGAGGAGATGGGCCGGCAGATGGCCCGGATGCTCGTCGACCTCATCCGCGGCGAGGAACCGCCGCGCACGGTCCTGCTGGACACCCACCTGGTCCACCGCTCTTCCACCTAACCCACCCCACCCCTCTCCCCACCCTCCCCCCACCCCACCCCACCCCACCTCCCCACCCCACCCCCACCCCCTCTCCGCGTTGATCATGGAGTTAACTGTGGTCTCGTCGGTGTGTCGGCACCGGAAACACCATGATCAACGCCGCGACCGCGGCCGTGGTCGTGGCCACGGCGGGCGGGCGGCGAGGTGAGCGGAGCAGTGTGCCAAGTGGGCTGGGACACAGTGTCGCAACTGTCCTGAAACGAGCCGGCGCGACAATATGCGCCATGTTGCTGCGGATCAGGGTGGCGTTGCCGGATCGCCCCGGCTCCCTCGGACAGGTGGCTCGGACGCTGGGCGTCGCGGGGGCTGACATCGTGCAGGTCGTCGTACTGGAGCGCGCGGGCGGCCGGGCCGTCGACGATTTCACCGTGGTCTGGCCCAGCGGGGCGAGCGTACGCCGGCTGCTGGCCGGCCTCGGCGCGATGCCGGGCGTACGCGTGGACGGGGTGTGGCAGGCGATCGGAGCGCCCGTGCACGGCGGCAACGACGCCGAGCTGCTCGCCCAGATCGCCGTGAACCCGCTCGACGGACTGGGCACGCTGGTCGACGCGGTTCCGACCCTGCTCGCTGCGGAGTGGGCCGCCGTGCTGGTGGTCCCGGCCGACTGGGCGGTCCGCAACGGCAGCGGCACCGAGGGCCTGACCGCGCTGAGCGCGTCGATCGGCCGCGCCGAGCCGGCCGTCGCCCATGCCAGCTGGCGTGCCCCGCAAGCGCCCCGGCTGCCGGAGGTGACGCCGCTGCGAGCGCGGGCGCTGACCGGCCCCGACGACACCCGGTACGCCGTCGCCCCGTTCGGCCGCGCTGGACTGGTGCTGGTGGTGGCCCGGGGTGGGGTCGAGATGCCGCCCGAGCCGGAGCCCTCGTTCGGCCTCGTGACCGTCGAAGCGGAGGCGCTGCCAGCGCCGGTCGCGGCCGCGTTCCACGCCACCGAGGTCGACCGCATCGCGCAGCTCGTCCGCGCGGCGGCGCTGGTCCTCGGCGACCAGCTCGACCTCGTCTCCGCCCCACCCGTCGCGAAGTGACCCGCCCTACCCGTCGCGAAATGACCAGCCCCACCCGTCGCGAAGTGACCCGCCCGGCCTGTCGCGAAATGACCCGCCCCACCCGTCGCGAAGTGACCCGCCCTACCCGTCGCGAAATGACCAGCCCGGCCCGTCGCGTAGTGACCCGCCCGGCCTGTCGCGTAGTGACCCGCCCGCCAGCCAGCGAAAGGACGGAACCGGGCCGCCCGCGGCGAGGACGAGCGACGTGACTGCCCCATCCGGGAACGAATCGGCCTCTGGGTGAGATCAAGCACAGCAGCTTGGCGATTTCCCCTGGTAACCGGGGTGTAACAGCGGACCATGAGGGTTTAGGGGAGGGGAGCGACGCGGCTCCGAGGTGACGAAACCCTGCGAGGGGGCGGCGATGACCTTGTGGCGGGTGCGAGCGACGATCGACGATCGGCCGGGCTATCTCGCGGTGCTGACCGCCAGTCTGGCGTTGCGGTCAGTGAACATTCTGGCGGTGCAGGTGCACACGACCGAGGCGGGCGCGGTCGACGACTTCCTGATCGACGCCCCGGACCGGTTGACGGAGGCTGATCTGCGCGCGGCGGTGGAGAAGGGCAGGGGCCGGGATGCCTGGATCAGCCCGGCGGACGCACATGGGCTGGTCGACCCGCCGACGCAGGCGCTCGGCCAGGCGGCTCGGCTGATCGCCGCTCCGGAGAACCTGGGCGAGACGCTCGCTGGGCTGCTCGGGTGCGAGGTTGCTTGGCGACCGTTCCGGGAGCCGCAGCGGTTTTCGTCGAGCGAGCTGACGGTGGCCGATCCGTACGGGGGGACGCTGGTGCTGACCCGGTCCACTCCGGTGTTCACGCCGGCCGAGTTCGCGCGGGCGCAGGCGCTGGCCGACGTCGCCGGGCAGGTGACGCGTACGCAGTTGGCCCAGGCCACGTTGCTGTTGCCGGATGGCGCCGAACTGCTGCTGCGTCCGGCGACCCGGGCCGACCTGGACGAGGTCGTCGCCCTGCACGAGCGGTGCTCGCCGGAGAGCTTGTACCGCCGTTATCTCAGCGGTTCGCGGGGACCGTCGGCGTCGCAGTTGCTTCGGCTGCTGGAGCCGCAGCGTGGTTGCGCGCTGGTGGCGGTCGACTCGGACGGCCGGGTCGTGGCCCTCGCCAACCTGGTGGGCGAGGGAGAGATCGCTGAGGCGGCGCTGCTGGTGGCGGACGCCTGGCAGCGTCGTGGTCTCGGCACCGCGCTGCTGCGGCGGCTGATCTCGCTGGCCCGCCCGGCCGAGTTCGCGGCGATCCTGGTGCACACGCAGGCGGAGAACACCGCGATGCTGCGTACGGTGCGGCGGATCGCCGACGCGTTCAGCATCGAGCCGGCGTACGACCGGGATGGCGCGCTCGTGAGCGTCACGCTCGCCCTCACCGAGAGCCGCGTCCCCGCCCGTTAGGCCCAGATCATGGATGTGCAGGCTTCCTCGGGTCCCGGAAGCCTGCACATCCATGATCTGACGGGAAGGACGATGCGAGAAGTTTCGCCGCCGCACACTTGCGCGCTACCCGCACAACGCCGGGAACCCGTACCAAAAGCGACATGACGCAGCAGCTCATCGCCCCGGTACCGGTGGTCGCCAGGGTTCAGCGGGTCGCCCATTTCACCGACACCTACCTCCCGCGCCGCGACGGGGTGGTGACATCGCTGCGAACCCTGTGCGACGCGCTGACGGCGGACGGCTGTGAGACCGTAACGGTCGCGCCCCGGCACCGGTCCCAGAATCCGTGCCCGGAGCTGCTCACCCTCGGCTCGGTGCCGTGCGGCGTCGCCGATCTCCGGCTCGGCGGGTGGCCGCGCCGCGTACACCTCGAACGATTCGCGGCGTGGCGGCCCGACCTCATCCACGTGCACACGCCCGGCCCCATGGGTCTGCTGGGGACCATCGCCGCGCGACGGCTCGGCCTGCCGCTTGTCCACAGCTATCACACCGACCTGTACGCGTACGCGGACGCGTACCGGATTCCGGCACGTGCGATCGAACTGGGCCTGACCTGGTACGCCAACCGCATCGGTGTCGAGCCGCCGAACCCGGATCCGGCCCGGTCCCGGCGGCATGCGGCGATCGACGGGCTGAACCGGCTGCTGCTCGACGACGCGGCGGCGGTGGTCGTCCCGACGCCGGCCGTGCTCGCCCGTGGCGGGCTGCCCGTCCCCGACGAGCGGATCTTCCTCGTCCCGGCCGGGGTCGCCCCGCGTACGCCGTCGGCGGCGGACGTCGCGGAGTTCCGCCGCCGTCAGGGCGTCCACGATGGACCCCTCGTCCTCTTCGTCGGCCGGGTGAACCGGGAGAAAGGCGTCGACCTGTTACTGGAGGCGTTCGCCACGATCACGCGTACGCTGCCCGCCGCCCAGCTGGTCCTCATCGGAGCGGTCTACGAACGCCGGTGGCTGGCCGGGTTGCTCCAGTCGACCGGGGTCGCCGACCGAGTGGTGGTCACCGGCCAGCTCCCGCCCGAGGAGGTCGCCGCCGCGTACGCCTCGGCCGACGTCTTCGCCTTCCCGTCGCGTACCGACACCCAGGGGCTGGTGTTGCAGGAAGCCGCCCTGGCCGGGGTGCCGAGCGTGCTCGCCGACGCGCAGCTGCACCGGACCGGGGCGCTGGGCAGCGCGACCAAGCTGGCCGAGCCCACGCCCGAGGCTTACGGACGGGCGTTGGCCGAGCTGCTCACCGACCCCGAAGCGGCCGGCCGCCTCGGCCTGGCGGCCCGGGAACGTGCGCTGCTGCACACCCCCACCCGGTACGCCGCCGCGATGCGCGACGTCTACGACCGCGCCGCCCGCTGACCCACCCCGCTCCGCTCGCGCCCCCGCTCGCTCGCTCGCCCCACCCCGCTCGCGGCCGCTCGCTCGCCCCACCCTTCAGCGCTGGATCACGGATCTGGGTCGAATCTTGGGCCATGATTCGACTCAGATCCCTGATCCAGCGGAAACGCGGAGCGGGGGCGCGAGCGGAGCGGGGGCGCGAACGGCGAGGTGGGTCATGCGACGACGAGGTTGAGGTGTTGCTCGGCCAGGCCGATCGACACGCGCTGGCCCCAGGTCAGGGTGAGGTGATCGGTTTCGATGCCGTCGGCGAAGCAGACGAGCTGTTCGCCCTCGCTGACCAGTTCGAGCTGCTGGCCGGCGCCGAGCGAGCCGGCTGTCAGGGTGACGCCGGTCGCGGGGGAGGGCCAGGCCTCGCGGACGAACCAGGTCAGTTCGCGGTCCTGTGGTGCGGGCAGCGTCGGCGAGCCGGACCGTTCTCGGGAGATCGAGGCGCACCAGCCGGTCGCGCCGGTGCCGGTGCCCACGACGACGCCCGACGAGGAGTGCCGTTCGCGGCGTCCCTCCGGTGTGGACACCGAGTAGCGGGCCGACTGGTGGGAGCCGTGGCCGAAGTAGATCTCGTTCAGCCCGGTCAGCCGCTGCCCGTCGTCGAGGACGGCGACGGCCATGGTTCGGGACTCGACCCTGGCCGTCCCGGTGACGACCGACGGGAGCAGCTGGGCGGTGGCGTCGGCGGTGACCCGCACCAGTACGCCGGGATTCCGGCCGGGTTCGGGGTCGACGCCGACGACGGGCTGCCCGGACAGGTACTTGGCGACGTTGGCGACCAGGCCGTCCTGGCCGACCGCGACGACGATGTCCTCCGGGCTGAACAGGAACCGGGGCAGGTCGGCACGGTCGACCGCGCCACGCCGCCAGTCGGCCGGGATCGCGGCGCTCACCTCGGTCAGCGCCGCGTCCAGCGCGTCGTGGCGGGCCTGCACCTCGTCCAGGCTGCGGCCACGTTGGCGCAGGAAGTAGCCGGCTGCGCCGCGCGTACCGTGGCGATCGAGCAGCTCGGCCAGCTCGCTGCGCCGGGAGACGACCACCACCCGAGGTGCGAGCGTGACTGACCGCACTCCTGGCGGCTCACGCAAGCGTTCCCCGGCGTAACTCATCGGGACTCCGTGCCGCCCGACAGCTTCGCGAGCAGCTGGGTGAGCACGTCCGGCGTGATGGTGAGCGACTGGATGTCGGGCAGCTGCCCGGCGAACTCCTGCACCGTCAACGCCTGCAGCACGCCCGGCGGCAGATCGCGGTACGCCCCGACCCGGGCGGCTTCCTTCTCCGCCTCGGCGAGGCCGACGACGCGTACGGCGTTGGCGCGGGCGTCGGCGAGCAGCTTCTCCTGCTCGGCCTGGGCCGTCGCGGCGACCCGCTCCCGTTCGGCCGCACCCTGGGCGGCGGCGAGCTGCGCGGCCGCGTCCAGTTCGGCCTGCCGCCGCGAATTCGCGCCATGCTGCTCCACGAGCTGCTGCTCCCGGCGGGCCAGCTCGATCTTGTTCTGCAGCTCGTTCTCCGCGATCGCCCGCTCCTGCTCGACCGCTTGCGCGCGGCGGGCGTACGTGGCGCGATCGGCCTCGGCCTGCACGGTCTCCCGGGTCGGCGTCTGCAGCGCCCGCTCCAGTTCCGGCTCCGGCCGGATGGCGACGACGCGGGCGCTCACGACGGCCACCCCGAGGTCGGCCAGCCGCGGGTCGTCGGCGAGCGCGGCCGACACCGCCTCGCGTACCGGGGAGATGCCGGCGGTCAGCGCCTCGGCCAGCGGCAACCGGGCCAGCAGGTCCAGCGCGGGCTGCTGAGCCAGCTCGGCGAGCAGCGTCGCGACCTGGTCGAGCGGCCGGGAACTCGCCACGCCGGTCTGCGGGTGGATGGAGAAGTCCAGCCGGGACGCGGCCACCGCTGGTTCGGCGACCCGATAGGTGACTGTCGCCTGCACGGTCACGTCCGTGAAGTCACTGGTCCGCGCGTGGAACAGCAGCGGCAGCTCCCGATCGTCGACCGGCACCTCGCTGAGCACCGCGGTCAGCGGGCGATACCAGAAGGACAGCCCGACTCCTTCGCGCTTCACCTTGCCCTTGGCGTGATGCCGAACCCAGTTGGTCGGGGTGCTGCGCAGGTGCCGCAGGAAGAACCTGCGGGAGATGTCGGCCATGACTTCCCTTCCGGGACGACTTTCCGGGGTGACGACCTCCGCGGTGAGGTGCGCGCAGTGATGCTACTGAGCCGACGCACGCTCCAGGCGGCTCCGGCGGATCCGCATGCCGACGCTGGAGATCGGCCAGGCGCTGATCCAGAAGAAGGTCGCCCAGTCCGAGTTGACGAACGCGATCGGAATCGACAGGCCGAACGCGACCAGCAGCGCGGACGCACCGAAGATCATGTTGCCCGGAGCCGTCGCGGGCGCGTCCTCGCTCCACAGCTTCTGGCGCGTCGCCGTCAGCACCATGAGGATCCAGACGACGGCCCACAGCACCATCACTCCGGAGTAGAAGATCGGCCCGGCCGGGAGGTCGCCGAGCCCGGTGAGGATCTTGGTGGCGAAGGGCATCAGGACGATCGTGAACAGGCCCAGGATGTTGAGCCAGATCATGCCGTAGGTCAGCCGCGCGATCTGCTGGAACATCCGGTGATGGTTGAACCAGAGCGTGGCGATCACGGCGAAGCTGATCAGGAACGCCACGTAGTCCGAGCCCAGGTACTCCTGGAGCTGGTGGACCCACTCGTCGCCGCTCGGCACGGGCAGCTCGATGGCCAGCAACGTCAAGGCGATGGCGATGACGGCGTCGGAGAAGAAGATGACGCGTTCCAGGCCATGGCCGGACTCGGGAGCAATCTTGGGGCGTTCGGTCACGGCGTCATTCTGGCGTACGCCGCTGACACGTGCGGCCCCCAGGTAGGTCCCAGGGGCCGCACAGAGTCGCACAGAGTGATGCCTTACGACACGTTCACGGCGGACCAGGCGGCCGCGACGGTGGCGTACTCGGTCGAGCCGGAGCCGTAGAGGTCGGCCGCGGCGGACAGGGTGGCCGTACGCGCGCCGCTGTACGCGGTGCGCGTGGTCATGTACACGGTCAGCGCGCGGTACCAGATCGCGCCGGCCTTGGCGTTGCCGATGCCGATGACGGTCGCACCGTTGCAGGTCGGGCTGGTGCCCCACGAGGAGGTGCCGCTACCGACCGCCAGCAGGTAGAAGAAGTGGTTGGCGACGCCCGACGAGTAGTGCACGTCGAGCCGCTTGACCGAGCTGGACCAGCAGTCGGCGGACGCGCCGTCCTTCGACGGCTGGTCCATGTAGCGCAGCGGTACGCCGCTGGTCCGCAGCTCCTCACCGATGAGGTAGTCGCCGGGGTCGTTGGCGTTGCCGGCGTAGAACTCCACCAGGGTGCCGAAGATGTCGCTGGTCGCCTCGTTGAGGCCGCCCGACTCGCCGCTGTACCGCAGGCCCGCGGTGTTGCTCGTGACGCCGTGGCTCATCTCGTGCCCGGCCACGTCCAACGAGGTCAGCGGGGTCCAGCCGGTGCCGCCGTCGCCGTAGGTCATGCAGAAGCAGGAGTCGCTCCAGAAGGCGTTGGTGTACCCGCTGCTGTAGTGCACCCGGCTGTACGCCGCCACGCCGTCGTTGCGGATGCCCGTGCGGCCGAACGTGTTCTTGTAGAAGTCCCAGGTCATCGCCGCGCCGTAGTGGGCGTCGACGGCCGTGGAGTTGCGGTCGCTCAGCGTGCCGTTGCCGAAGACGTTGCTGGTCGAGGTGACCAGCGTGCCCGTGCCGGTGGTCGCCCCGAACAGGTCGTACGTCTTGTGGCCGCCCCGGGCGGAGTCGTTGAGCTGGTACGCGCTGCCGCTGAGCACTGTGCCCACCGCGACGTCGCCGTTGTGGAAACCGTGGCCGACGCCGTCGGTCTGCACGGTGTCCCACGCGTCACGGACAGCGCCCGTCTTCGCATCGACCAGGACGTGCAGTTCGCTCGGGAGCCGGTCGGCGGCCACCCCGCTCACGACGACCTCGTACGCCAACGCGGTGTCGGCGCCGTCCGCGTCGACGACGAGCTGAGTGCCGTCGACATGCCGAGACGCCGCGCGCGACGCGTTCAGGGCGGCGGTCGCGGCCTGCGCCGCGGACAGCGACGGTGTGGTGGACAGCGTCAAGCCGCCGCGCAACGCGTGGCTGACGCCCTTCCAGGAGTTGCCCTTGCCGAGGTGGACGACGGTGTCCCCACCGAGGACCGGCAGGCCCTGGTAGTACCGGTTGACACGGACGTGCTCGGTGCCGTCCGCGTCGGTCTGCACGTTCCGGAGCGAGAACGACTGTCCATTGGTGACAGCGCCCGGCGCCGCGTGGTTCTTGAGCTGGGCGACGGCTCGGCTGAAGGGACTGGGTGCTGCGGGGGCGGCGAGTGCGACCGGCGAAGCGGCGGCGAACAACGCCACTCCGGCGACCGCGGCACCCAAGACGGGGGTGATCCGGCGGATGGACAAGGTTTTCCTCCCTTGGTCAGGCGGACCGGGGCTGAGCTACCTCGCCACGGTCCGTCCGGGTTAGTCGTCCATCGGCCGGTAGGCCAGGACGGCTGAACAGAAGGATGCTCAGGTATGGCAGGTTTGTAAATATGGCGATGAAAGAATTACTCAGCGTCAGCTTCGCCGGGTTCCCGACAGTCGGCGCGCTTCCGCAGGGTCGGGGCCGGGCATTAGGCTCGCCGCGCTGAGTAAGGCTGAGTAAGACGGACGACAGAAGGCTGGTTCCGACGATGGCCGTGGTACGGCGTACCGGCACGATCCCGCAGCAGGCGAAGCCCAAGGACACCAGCGGGCAGCAGACCACCGCACCCGCGGACGCCGAGACCGCGGCGGTCCCGACGATGCCGGCCCACCTCTGGGCCTTCGGGGTCGGGCTGGCGCTGGTCGGCGGCGGCCTGCTCGCCGCCTGGGCGATCTGGGCGAACGGTGCGGTGAACACCTTCCGCGCCACCAGCGAAGGGTCCATCTTCGCCGGTCTGGTCGTGGTGACCGCCGCTGTCGAACGCGTACTGGAGCCGTTCACGCGGTGGCTGCCGGGCCGCACCGCGCAGCACCGCTACGACTGGGCGCTCGCCGCGATGGAGAACGGCGCCGGCACTACCGCCGCGACCGCCAAGGCGAAGGCCGACCTGGAGCAGGCCAAGGCGGACAAGGGCATCATCGCCTGGGGCCTGGCCACCGGGTTGGCCACCGTGATGTCGGCCAGCGGCGGTTTCTACCTCCTGCACATGCTCGCGGAGAACCCGCAGTGGGACGCCGTGCCCGCCTGGGTCGACTCGCTGATCACCGGCCTGATCGTGGGCAGCGGGACGAAGCCGGTCCACGACCTCATCAGCCGGGTCCAGCAGAACAAGGAGAAGGCGCAGCTCGTCTGACCGGTCCGGTCAGACCTTGCGGTTGCCTCGAAGCCAGCCCTTGCGCATCGGCCCGGCGTCGGGACCGCCCAACGCCAGGGACTCGGCCAACATGGGCACCTCCCGAGTGATGTCGTCATAGTCCGGCGCCGCTGGGCGTACCGCTGGGTGATCTCGAGTGCGCTGCGCGGGAAGCGAGTGAGCCCCGGGCGGGGCGACCGAGGCGCTGGCCGCGGCGTGGAACGGGCAGCGGGAGAGATCCTTGGCGCTCTCGTCGAGGTAGAAGTTGGGCTTCAGGTCGGCCTCGGGGTAGTACCGGTGGAAGACCGGAGTGGCGCCACCGGACAGCGGCGGGACGATCCAGGACCAGTCGGCCGGGACCGTCCGCCCGGCCTTCTCCTCCTTGGCGATGTGCGTGAGGAAGTGCCGGGACTCGGTGTGATGGTCGGCGATCTTCACCCCGGCCCGCTCGAAGGACCACAGCACCGCGCGGTTCAGCTCGACCAGCGCGCGGTCGCGCCACAGGCTGGACTCGCGCGTGGTGTCGAGGCCGAGCCGCTCCGCGATGATAGGGAGCTGGTCGTAGCGATCGGCGTCGGCGAGATTGCGCGCGCCGATCTCGGTGCCCATGTACCAGCCGGAGAACGGCGCGAGTGGATAGTTGACGCCGCCGATGGTCAGCCGCATGTTGCTGATCGCGGGCACCGCGTGCCAACGCAGGCCCAGCTCGGCGAACCAGGCCAGGTCGGGATGCGTGAGCGGCACCTCCAGCACGGCGTGCTCGGGCAGCTCGAACAGGCGCGGCTCCTGGCCGGTCTCCTGCAGGACCAGCGGCAGGATGTCGAACGCGCTGTGCTTGCCCTTCCAGCCGAGCTCGGTGACCGCCTCGGTGAAGTCGGCGTACAGGGGATCGCCGGTGCCGTCCCGATAGCCCGCGTAGCGGATCAGCTGCTCGTTCCACAGCACGGTACGCGACCGGCCCGGCACGGCCTGCGGGAAGATCGAGATGACCGGACGGAGCCGGCCGCGGTTCTTACCCTGGCCGGCAGCGATCTGCAGGTGCTGGACGAGCTGCTCGGCGGTGGCGTCCACACCGGACACTCCGCGCAGATCGCGTACCACCAGGCTGTTCCAGTAGAGGCGGCCGATGCAGCGACTCGAGTTGCGCCACGCCATCCGGGCCCCGTGGACCAGTTCCGTCCGGGTGTGCGCGTACGTGCCGAGCGCGTCGATCTGTTCGCGTACCTGCTCGACGCGGGCGGCGACGAGTCGCGCGTCCACGCCGAGCCTGGGTTGTTCGGCGTACAGCTGTCGCAGGAAGTCTTCCGCCTCGTCCGGATCCGTTGGCTCGTTGTGGAACTGAGTGAGGGGGGCGTCGCGATAACCGGGGGCCGGGCTCATCCGGTCATTTAAGGGTTACGATGAGTTGTCCATGGCGGACACCTTGTGCGACTGGTCTGTCCGGGTTGCCGCCGTTGCGAGCAGGACCTGCGCTAACGCATAGGTGACCATCACCCAGACGTCCGGCCCCGGCAGGTCGTGATCGGCCAGGCCCATGGCGATGAGGGTGTCGGACAAGACGAAGAACGCCCCGCCGAGTCCGGCCCGCAGGCCCAGCCGGGCGGAGGTCGCTCCGGTTGTGAACAACAGCAGCGAGTAGGCGGCCACCGGGATCTGCAACCCCCCGAGATCGGGCCACAGCCAGGCGATCAAGCCGATCCACACGACGGCGTAGACGCCGGCGATCCACGTCTTCCCGGCGAAGGTCCCCCGCCGCACGAAGTACGCGATGTAGCAGACGTGCGCGGCCCCGAAGAATCCCATGCCGACGAGGAAGAGGACGTCGGGCCCGGAGAACTGGAGCGCCACGTCCCCGGCCGCCGACAGCAGCAGGGCGGCGACGACGAGCCGCGGTCCCCGGCGCAGCACGACGTAGAGCGCCAGGAGCGGCATGAGCAGCGGCTTGGTGGCCCATTCCGCCCAGGTGACGTCGAAGGCGGAGACGACGATGTGTGTCACCGCGAGGACGGCGTACAGCGCGAGGATCACTTGCCGGCCCCCTCGGACTCGGCGGGCGCCGCCGGTTCCCAGCCCGGTCCGCCGAAGATCCGGCCGAGCCGCTCCCGCCAGGTACGCGCGGCGCGCAGATCCCGGCCGATCGAGGCGTACTCGTGGAAGGCGACGCGCAGCGGGTTGTAGGTGCCGATGTTCTTGGTCAGCCCGTAGACGGGCCGTTCGATCTCGGGGGCGAACGAGCCGAACAGCCGGTCCCAGACGATCAGGATGCCGCCGAAGTTCCGGTCGAGATAGCCGCCCTGCGAAGCGTGGTGCACACGGTGGTGCGACGGCGTGTTGAGGAGGAACTCCAGGGGCCGGGGCAGCTTGTCGATCCGCTCGGTGTGGATCCAGAACTGGTAGACGAGGTTGACGGAGCTGCAGAAGGCCAGCACCGCCGGGTGTACGCCCAACGCGATCATCGGCAGGTAGAACAGCCAGCTCGTGAACCCGGTCCACGGCTGCCGGAGCGCGGTGGAGAGGTTGAAGCGGCGGCTCGAATGGTGCACGACGTGCGACGCCCACAGGACGCGGATCACGTGGTGACTGCGGTGCGACCAGTAGTAGAAGAAGTCCTGGGCGAGCAGGCAGACCAGCACCCACTGCCAGGTGATCGGGACGTGCAGCGGGGTCACCAGGTTGATCGCCGAGTACGCCAACGCCGGGACGATGCCCCAGAGCAGGTCGAACCCGAGGCTGCCCAATCCCATGGACAGGCTGGTGGCGGTGTCCTTGGCGGCGTACCCCAGCTCGTCGTCGTCCGGGTGCAGCCGGTACGAGATCGCCTCGAGCAGGGTCAGGAGGATGAACGCCGGGATCGACCAGAGGACGACATCGGGCAGGTCAGGGACGGGCATGCGCGGATACTAGTGAGTAACCCTCGCGTTAGGAAGAGGCGCCGGACCGCTCCCCGTGCTCGACGCAGGTCGCCGACCAGCCGGTCGGGACCACCTGCACCTTCATCCGGCGACCGCACTCGGCGCAGTATCGCGGCGGCTCCAGCTCCAACGCCGTCGCGCACCCCCCGTGATCTGCGACGGCGGGCTGACCGCATCGACCGCAAAAGGGGGTCATAGCGTCGCCGACAGCGCCTTGACCGGCATCTTCAGTTCGGCGAGCAGCTCCAGGTCCTGGGTCGCCGGCCGGCCGAGCGTCGTCAGGTAGTTGCCGACGATCACCGCGTTCACCCCGCCGAGCAGGCCGTCGCGCGTACCCAGGTCGCCCAGGGTGATCTCGCGGCCGCCCGCGTACCGGATGATCGTCCGCGGCATCGCGAGCCGGAAGGCGGCGATGGCGCGCAAGGCGTCCTTGGGGTCGAGGACCGGCTGGTCCTCCAGGGGCGTGCCGGGGCGGGGGTTCAGGAAGTTCAGCGGGACCTCGTGCGGGTCCAGTTCGGCGAGCTGGACCGCGAACTCCGCGCGCTGCTCGACGGTCTCGCCGAGGCCGAGGATGCCGCCGCAGCAGACCTCCATGCCCGAGTCGCGGACCATCTTGAGGGTGCCCCAGCGCTCTTCCCACGAGTGGGTGGTGACCACGTTCGGGAAGTACGTCCGGCAGGTCTCCAGGTTGTGGTTGTAGCGGTGCACGCCCATCTCGACCAGCTCGTCGACCTGCTCCTGGCTGAGCATGCCGAGGCTGGCCGCGACGTTGATGTCGACGGCTTCCTTGATCGCCTTCACGCCCTCGCGCATCTGCGTCATGAGCCGGGTGTCGGGGCCGCGGACGGCGGCCACGATGCAGAACTCCGTGGCGCCGGTGGCGGCGGTCTGCCGGGCCGCCTCGACCAGTGACGGGATGTCCAGCCAGACGGCGCGCACCGGGGAGGAGAACAGCCCCGACTGGGAGCAGAAGTGGCAGTCCTCCGGGCACCCGCCGGTCTTCAGCGAGACGATGCCTTCGACTTCGACCTCCGGCCCGCACCAGCGCACGCGTACCTCGTGCGCGAGCTGCAGGGCGTCGGCGATGCGCTCGTCCGGCAGCCGCAGGATCTCCAGCACGTCGGTCTCGTCGAGGCCGACGCCCCGCTCGAGAACCTGCTCTCGCGCGCGTACGAGGATGTCACTGGGGATGTCGGTCATGGCCGTACCCTACAAGGTGCCTTAACCAACGCTCACCTGGAAGGGGACCCGCGCAGTGTCCGACTGGCAGGCCACCCTCGCGCGTAAGGCCGAGCTGCGGGACCGGGCCGGCCTGCGGCGCGAGCTGCGTCCCCGCCCGGCCGCCGAGCCGATGGTGGACCTCGCCGGCAACGACTATCTCGGGCTGTCCCGTCACCCGCAGGTGATCGCCGCCGCGAGCGCGGCGCTCGACGCGTACGGGCTGGGTGCGACCGGTTCGCGACTGGTCCGCGGCACCACCGAGCTGCACACGGAGCTGGAGCAGGAGCTGGCCGCCTGGATCGGCGCCGCCGACGCCTTGGTGTATTCATCCGGTTATCTTGCGAATCTCGGCGTCGTCCGGGCCCTCGTCACACCGCAGACGGTGCTGATCGCGGACGAGCACGTGCACGCCAGCCTCATCGACGGCTGCCGGTTGGCCGGGGCGCGGACGGTCACCTATCGGCACGCCGACCCGGACCATCTGGCGAGCCTGCTCGGCGAGCACAGGAAGGCAGTGGTGCTCACCGAGTCGGTGTTCTCCGTCGACGGGGACCTCGCGCCGCTGCGGGAGCTGCACGACGTCGCGCGCGCGCATCACGCGCTGCTGCTCATCGACGACGCGCACGGCCTCGGGGTGGTCGAGGACTCCACCGCCGGGCTCGCGGGCGCCGACGACGTGGTGATCACCGCCACCCTCTCCAAGGCCCTCGGCGGCGCGGGTGGCGTGGTCGCCGGACCGTCCGCGCTGGTCCGGCATCTGATCGACACCGGCCGCACCTTCATCTTCGACACCGCGCTCCCGCCGGCCGTCGCCGCCGGCGTCCGCGTGGCCGCCCGCCTCGCGATCACCTCGCCCGAGCTGCGGGTCGAGCTCCGTTCGCGCAGCTTGTACGCACACCGCCGGCTGGCCGACGCCGGCTTCCGCGTACGCCCAGCGGCTGCGTCGGCCGATCCTGCGTCCGCACCCCCGGCCCGAGTGAGCGGACCGGCCGGGGGCATCGTGTCGGTGGAGGCGCCGTCGGCCGAACTGGCGGCGACCTGGGCCGCCGAGTGCCGGCGGACCGGGGTGGCGGTAGGGTGCTTCCGGCCACCGTCCACTCCGGACCATGTGTCCCGGCTGCGCTTGACGATCAACGTCGGGGTGCCCCGGGCGGCCTTCGAGCAAGCGCTGGAGAAAGTCGTAGAGGCAGCACCATGAACACCCCCCTCACCACCCCCGTCACCGGTCCGGTCATCGTCACCGGGACGGACACCGGAGTCGGCAAGACCGTCGTGACGGCCGCCATCGCCGCCTGTGCCACCGCGAGCGGACTGCGGGTGGCCGTCGTCAAACCCGGCCAGACCGGCGTCGACCCGGCCTACGGGGAGGTCCCCGACGAGGAGGTGATTCGCCGCCTGGCGGGTCCGGCCACCACTCGGACGCTGGCGTCGTACCCCGATCCGCTCGCCCCGCTCGCGGCGGCCCGCGTCGCACAGTTGCCGCCGCTCGACCTCTACACCGTGCTGGACGAGGTCAAGCGGCAGGCGGCCGAGCACGATCTCGTCCTGGTCGAGGGCGCGGGCGGGCTGCTGGTCCCGATGGGTCCCCGGCTCGCCGACATTCCCGGCGGCGGCGCGTGGACGGTCGCCGACCTCGCGGTGAACCTGGGCGCCCCGGCCGTCGTCGTGGCGCGCGCCGGACTCGGGACGCTGAACCACACGGCGCTCACCTTGGAGGCGCTCGAGCGGCGGGGTGTCGCCGGTCTGGTGGTGCTGGGCGCGTGGCCGGCCGAGGTCGAGCTGGTGCATCTGACCAACCTCGACGATCTGCCCGGTGACCTGCACGGCCTGCTTCCAGACGGGGCCGGTTCGATGGAACCGGGCGTGTTCCGGCGCAGCGCGGCCGGGTGGCTGACGGAGACGCTCTACGGCAGTTGCGACGATCCCCGGCTGCTCGCCGAGGACGATTACTGATCTTTTCGAATCACCTCCTCCGGGTAGGGCATTTGCCGTAATTTGCCTGGTATGTGGCATTGGTTCAAGGAGTCGATGCAAGCTCATCCCGAGCTTGCGATCTTCCTGACCCTCGCCCTGGGCTTCGCCATCGGCCGCCTGAAGGTCAAGGGCATCACCCTCGGCTCGGTCACCGGTACGCTGCTCGCCGGTGTCCTGGTCGGGCAGCTGGACATCCAGATCCCCGACCTCGTCAAAACGGTGGCCTTCATCGCCTTCCTGTTCGCCCTCGGCTATCGGGTCGGGCCGCAGTTCTTCGCGGCGTTGAAGAAGGACGGCGTACCGCAGCTGGTGATCGCGGTGATCGGCTGCGTGTTCGGCCTGATCGTCGCCTACGTCATGGCGAAGATCATGGGCTACGGCCCCGGCTGGGGCGCTGGACTGCTGGCCGGCGGGCTGACGCAGTCGGCGGTCATCGGCGTCGCGACCGACGCGATCAACGGCTCGTCGAGCATCCCCGACGATCAGAAGCAGACCTTCGTCAACCAGATCCCGGTCGGGTACGCCGTCTGCTACCTCTTCGGGACGGCGGCTGCGGCGTACTTCCTGTCGCAGTTGGCGCCGCGGATGCTGGGCACGAAGGACCTCGCGGCCGAGTGCGCCGAGCTGGAGAAGAAGCTCGGCACGTTCAAGGACCCCGACAGCCAGCCCGCGTACCGGCAGGTGGTGCGGCGGACCTTCCGGGTGTCCGAGGGCTCGGAACTCGACGGCAGTACCGTCAAGGCGGAGGAGGCGCTGGCCAAGAGCCGGGGCCGCCGGATCTATCTCCAGCGCTACCGGCGCGGGGACGAGCTGGCCTTCACCACACCCGACACCGTCCTGCGGGCGGGCGACGTCGTCACCGTCACGGCGAACCACAGCGACTTCATCCACGGCGAGATGAACGCGGTCGGCACCGAGGTCGACGACCCCGAGCTGCTCGGTTACGACGTCGAGACGCTCTCGGTCGTCCTGATCAACAAGAAGCTCGAGCGGCGTACGCTCGCCGAGCTGGCGCAGGAGGACGAGGCGCGCAACCTCTTCGTCAAGAAGATCGTGCGGGCCGGCGTCGAGATCCCGTTCGGCCTGACGACCGTCCTGCACAAGGGCGACGAGCTGACCGTCGAGGGCCCGAAAGAACTGGTCGAGCAGGCCGTGCCGGTGCTCGGCAAGCCCAACCGGAGCAGTGACGAGACCGACTACTCCTATGTCGGTCTCGGCATCTTCCTCGGCGGCCTGATCGGCATCCCGACGGTGGCCATCGCGGGCGCGAAGATCGGCCTGACCACCAGCGGCGGCGCGCTCATCATGGGCCTGATCTTCGGCTGGCTGCGCTCGCGGAACCCGACCTTCGGCCGGTTCCCGCCGGCCGCGGAGTGGCTGATGGACACCGGCGGCCTGTGCATGTTCGTCGGCATCGTCGGCATCCAGTCCGGCCCGGACTTCATCTCCGGGGTCAAGAGCGAGGGACTGGGGCTGCTCTTCGCCGGTCTCGTCGTGACCCTGCTGCCGATGTTCCTGACGCTGTTCCTCGGCAAGTGGCTCTACAAGTGGCCCACTGCCACGAACCTCGGTTCGACGGCCGGCACGTTCACCACGACGGCGTCGATCGGGGCGGTCTGCGACACGGCGAAGAGCCGAGTGCCGGTGCTCGGTTACACGGTCCCGTACGCGATCGGCAACACCCTGCTCACGATCTGGGGCGCGGTCATCGTCGCCCTGCTGTCCTAACCGGCAGCAGCAGCCGGCAACACCATCTGGCAAAGCAGCTGGCAACAGCATCTGGCAACGCACAACGGGGGGAAGAGAAATGGCTACGTCGAGGGCCGAACAGAAGCGACTGGAGTCGCTCAGCCCGTTCGAGCTGAAGAACTCGCTGATCGAGCTGGCGAACGACAACGTGAAGCTCGAAGCGGTCACCATGCTCAACGCCGGCCGGGGCAACCCGAACTGGATCGCGACCGAACCCCGGGAGGCCTTCTTCCTGCTGGGCAGGTTCGGCATCGAGGAGTCCCGGCGGGACTGGGACGAGTGGGACGGCGTCGGCGGCATGCCGGCCAAGGCCGGGATCGCCCAGCGTTACCGGGCCTTCCTGCAGGCCAACCGGAACGAGCCGGGCGCCTCGCTGCTTCAGCGCAGCTTCGACTACGGCGTCAAGAAGCTCAAGTTCGACCCGGACGCGTACGCCTGGGAGCTGGCCGACGGCGTGATCGGCGACCACTATCCGGAGCCGGACCGGATGCTGACCCACATGGAGAAGGTCGTCCACGCGTACCTGGTGCAGGCGATGTGCGGCGGCAAGGCGCCGAAGCAGCCCTTCGACCTGTACGCCGTCGAGGGTGGCACGGCGGCGATGTGCTACCTGTTCGACTCGGCGCTGATCAACGGAATCCTGAACAAGGGCGACACGATCGCGATCATGACGCCGATCTTCACGCCCTATCTGGAGATCCCGCATCTGGAGCGCTACCAGTTCAACGTCGTCGAGCTGAAGGCGTCCCGGTTCGACTCCGAGGGCTTCCACACCTGGCAGTACGACCCGAGCGAGCTGGACAAGCTGGCCGACCCGAAGGTCAAGGCGCTGTTCCTGGTGAACCCGTCGAATCCGCCGTCGGTCGCGTTGTCGCCGGAGTCGCGGGCGCACATCAAGCGGATCACCGAGACCTCGAACCCGGGCCTGACGGTCATCACCGACGACGTCTACGGCACCTTCGTCGACGGCTTCGAGTCGCTGATGTCGACGGTGCCGAAGAACACCATCGGGGTGTACTCGTTCAGCAAGTACTTCGGCTGCACGGGCTGGCGGCTCGGCGTCATCGCGGTCAACCGGGACAACATCTTCGAAGGCAAGCTGGCGAAGCTGCCCGCCAAGCGCAAGGCGCAGCTGAACGAGCGCTACTCCTCGATCACGCTGGAGCCGGAGAAGCTCAAGTTCATCGACCGGCTCGTGGCCGACTCCCGGCAGGTCGCGCTGAACCACACGGCCGGGCTCTCCCTGCCGCAGCAGATCCAGATGGGGCTGTTCGCCCTGTTCGACCTGCTGGACGAGCAGCGCACCTACCAGGAGACCTGCCAGACCATCATCGCCCGGCGGATGCACGCGCTGGTCAAGGGGATGGGCGTGCAGCTGCCCAAGGACCCGCACGCGGCGCACTACTACGTCGAGCTGGACCTGATGAACTACGCCGAGCGGTATGTGAGCCCGGAGTTCGCGAGCTGGCTGGCGCAGAACTTCGAGCCGGTTGACCCGGTCTTCCGGCTGGCCGAGAAGGGTTCGGTCGTCCTGCTCAACGGCGGCGGCTTCGACGGTCCGGAGTGGAGCGTCCGGGTGAGCCTGGCGAACCTGCGTTACGAGTCCTATCAGGACATCGGCAAGTGGCTCCGGGAGATCATGGAGGACTACTACGCCGAGTTCGAGAAGACCTCGGCGGGCACGCCCGCCCGAAAGGCCGTCGGCACCAAGAAGGCCGTAGCCACCAAGGCGGCAGCCACCAAGGCTTCAGCCACGAAGGCCGCAGCCACGAAGTCCACCGCTACGAAGGCCGCGGCCACCAAGAAGGCGGCGGCGAAGCGGGCCCCGGTGAAGAAGGCCGTCGCCAAGGCGCCCGCGAAGAAGGCCGCGACGGCGACGGCGAAGAAGGCTCCGGCCAAGAAGACGACGGCTAAGAAGTCGACGGCCCGGAAGACCACAGCCAAGAAGGCTCCGGCCAAGGCCGGGTCGAAGCGGTGAAGGACTGGCTGACCGATCTCTTCAAGTCGGTCGACGGGCTGGTGCTCTTCGTCTGCCTGGCGCTCGGCTTCGCGATCGGGAAGATCAAGTTCTGGAAGATCTCGCTCGGCGGCGTCGCCGGTACGCTGATCGTCGCGATCTTCGTGGGCATGCTCGGCGTGACGCTCAACAGCCAGGTGAAGAACATCGCCTTCGCCATGTTCATCTTCACTCTGGGCTACATGAGCGGCCCGTCCTTCTTCGCCAGCCTCAACAAGGCCAGCCTGAAGTACGGCGTCTTCACGCTCATCGAGGTGGTCACCATCTTGGTGGTGGTGAGCCTGGCGACCGTCATCCTCGGACTCGACCAGGGCACCGCGGCCGGCCTGCTCGCCGGCGGCGCGACGGAGTCGGCGGTCGTCGGTACGGCCACCGACGCGATCGGGAAACTCGATCTACCAGCCGATCAGATCAGCACGTTGCAGGCCAACGTCGGTACGGCGTACTCGATCTCCTACATCATGGGCCTGATCACGATCGTGCTGCTGACCAGCCAGATCGCGCCGGCGATCATGCGGATCAACCTCCGCGACGAGGCCGACAAGCTCTGGAAGAAGCTGGGCGGCGGCTCGGAGGAGGAGGGCGCCACTCCGGCGCTGCCGGACGTGGTGGGCCGGGCGCACGAGGTGACGATGGCGGCCGGGCAGACCGTCGGCCAAGTCGAGGGCGTCCTCGGCCGGGGCGTGGTCGTGGAGCGCATCCAGCGGCAGGGCGAGGCGGTCGCGGTCCAACCGGACACCCGGCTCGCCTCGGGCGACCTGGTGCTGTTCAACGGCCGCAGGGAAGGCCTGCTGGACGCGGACCAGATCATCGGGCCGGAGCGGGCCAGCGTGAGCGGCTTCAACGTCGACCTCGACGTCCAGGAGGCCATCCTCACCGCGCCCGGCTACGGCGGGAAGTCGCTGGGCGACCTCCGGGCGGACATCCCGGAGAAGGAGCGGCACGGCATCTTCCTCACCGGCATCACCCGGATGGACCACAACCTGCCGGTGCAGAACGGCACTCAGATCAACACCGGCGACACGCTCAAGTTCACGGGCATGAAGAGCGACCTGAACAAGTTCGTGCCGCGCGTGGGCTTCAAGATCGACCCGACGGTCAAGATGGACATCGTCTTCATCTCGATCGGCATCATCCTGGGCATGCTCATCGGCAAGATCGAGGTGCCGCTCGGCGACATCCCGCTCTCGCTCGGTACCGGCGGCGGCTGTCTGCTGTCCGGTCTGCTGTTCGGCTGGCTGCGGGCCAAGAACCCGAAGCGCGGGCAGTACGCCCCGGCGGCGGCGCAGGTCGTGAAGGATCTCGGGCTGGCCACGTTCATCTGCGCGGTGGGCCTGTCCTCGGGTCCGGAGGCGATCGACCTGATCAAGAAGTTCGGGTTCGCGCTGCCGATCTCGGGCATCCTGGTCACCCTGATCCCGGCCTCGATCTCGCTGCTCGTGGCCTGGAAGCTGATGAAGCTGCCCGCGCCGCTCACCTTGGGCGCAGTCGCCGGTCAGCAGTGCTCCACCCCGGCCGCCACGGCGGTCCAGCAGGCGGCGGGCAACGCCACGCCGTTGATGAGTTACACCATCGTGTACGCGTTGTCGAATGTGGTGCTGCCGTTGCTGGGTCCCATCGTGGTGGCCCTGTCCGGAGCCCTCAACTAGCGACCTTCATCGCTGCGGCATCACGACGGCACGAGCGGGAGGCGACCGAGTCATCGGTCGCCTCCCGCTTTCGCATGGTGGTAACCTCCGCGGATCTGGTTCGGGGAGGACGCGATGCGGCGATTCTGGGTACCAGTGGTGACCGCGCTGGTCTGCGTGACCGCGCTCGCAGGCTGCAAACCGGCAGCACCCGATGAGCTGGCCGGCGGGCCGGGTGGCGCCGAGCCGAGCGCCGTCGCGACGACGAGCGCCGGCAGGACCGCCACCGAGAAGCTCCCGTTGGGCGGTGCGGCGACCGAGACCCCCGGGGTGACTCCGACGCGGACGACGACCCCGTTGCCTCGGCACAGTCCTGCCAAGATCCTGTCGACGACGCTTCCGGCGAAGTCGGAGCGTGGCGTCGTCGTGCCGCAGGCGCCCAAGTTCGAGGTGCCTCAGCACGGCGCGGGCACCTTCGCCATCGCCACCGGCAGCACGGGGATCGTGGGCGGCGGCGAGACGCTGGTGAAGTACCAGGTCGAGCTGGAGCAGGGCATCTCTTGGGGCACCGTGTCGCCGTGGACCGTGGCGAGCTTCGCCGCCGCCGTCGACGGAGTCCTCGCCGACCCGCGCGGCTGGATCGCCTCGGCCGCGCATCCGGTCACCGACGCGGACGAGGGGATGAGCAACGAGTCCTGGTCCTTCCAGCGGGTCAGCGACGGGTCCTACGGCGTACGCGTCCGGCTGGCGACGCCCGACACCGTCGATCGGCTCTGCGCCTCGGCGGGGGTCGACACCGAGGGCGTCTACTCGTGCCGCTATGGCAAGAACATCCTGATCAACTTGGGTCGCTGGCTGTACGGTGCGGTCGACTTCCGAGACATGGCGGCGTACCGGCAGATGGTGATCAGCCACGAGATGGGGCACTTCCTCGGCTTCGACCACATGCTGTGCCCCGGCGCCGGTCAGCTCGCGCCGGTCATGCAGATCCAGACGATCGCGCTCGACGGCTGTCTGCCCAACCCGTATCCGTTCACTGTGGACGGGCGGTTCGTCATGGGGCCGTGGGCGCCGTCATGATCGCCGGATCTGGAAGGCGTCCGGCATCCGGAAGCTGAGGTTGTCGGGGCACCACGGCGCTCGGACGACGTCGATCTCGCGGACGAGGGCGGCGGCCTCGGCGACGACCACGGCCGCCTCCATGCGGGAGAGCTGAGCGCCGACGCAGCGATGCGCGCCCGCGCCGAAGGCGAGGTGCCGCCGGGAGCCACGCTGGCCGGGGACGAAGTCCTGCGGATGCGGGGTCACCGACGGGTCGCGCCCGGCTTCGGCCAGCCAGAGCAGGATCGAGGCCCCGGCCGCCACCTCGACGCCGCCCAGCGAGACCGGACGCGTCGCGACCCGCCGCCAGGTGGTGATCGGCGGCACCAGGCGCAGCCCTTCCTCGACGACGTCGTCGACGCTGACGGTTCCGCGCGCGAGCCCGGTCACGATGGCCGGCTCGGTCGAGAGCCGGTGCAGCAGCAGCGTCAGGAACTGCGACGTCGTCTCCTGCCCCGCGACGAGCAGGAAGAACAGCGCACCCACGACGAGATCGGGGTCGCCGAGGGCGCGCAGCCCGGCGATCATGCCTTCGCCCTGCTCGGCGTGCTTACGGAGGACGGCGTGGTAGTGCCCGACCGTCTCGGCCAAGGCTAGCTGCCGGTCGAGGTCGACGGGCGCCCAGAACAGTTCGAGGGCGGCCCGGGAGAACTCCTTCACCACGCGTACGTCGTCGTCGGGGAGGTCGACCAGCCGGCCGAGCACCAGGAGCGGCAGGTCCGAGGTCAGGTCGGCGTACAGGTCGACGGTCTCGCCGGACCGCAGCCGGGTCGCCAGGGCGGCCACCCGTCGCCGGACGATCCCGGTCAGCCAGTCGGCCTGCGCGGCCACTCGATGCGGATGGAGCGCCTGTTCCGCCAGGGCTCGGACGGCCGGATGCGACGGGGTGCCGTTGTTGGCCAGCGTCGGCGGGAGCCGGAAACCGTGCCCGGCCAGTACGCGTAAAGCCGCGACCGGGATCGAGGTCACCGCGTCGAGCGCGTTGTCGGGCGCGAAGGTCTCCGGATCGGCGAGCACCTGGCGGACGAGGGCGTGCGAGGAGACGAGTATGTGGTCGCCCTGGCGCACGACGGAGGACTCCGCCGACGCTTCCCAGGTCCGAAACAGCACGTCATGGAGAGTATCCGGCGACCGGCGTTGACAGCGTCGCGGCCAGCGGGTCTACTGACTCACCGATCAGTAAGGGGCCGCCGTGGATCTCCCGACCGAACTCGTTCCGCTGACCGACGAGCAGCGGGCGCTCCTCGACCTCTGCCGGGAGTTCGGCGTACGCGAGATCAGGCCGGTGGCCCGCGAGATCGACGAGGCCGACACGGTCACGCCCTGGGCGCTGTGGCGAACGGCCGCCGCAGCTGGGATCACGGACTTCATGCTGCCCACCGCGTACGGCGGAGGCGGCGCGACCGACGTGTTCACGCAATGCCTCGTGCAGGAGGAGCTGGGTGCGGCCGACGCCGCGATCGGCAACCTGCTGACCTCGAACGGGTTCTTCGCCGACCCGGTCCTCGAACTGGGCACCGAGGCGCAGAAGGAACGCTGGCTGCGCCCGCTCACCGGGCCGAACCCGCCGATGACGGCGCTGGCGGTGACCGAGCCCGGCGTCGGCTCCGACTCGGCCGCGATCACCACCCGCGCGGAACGGACCAGCGGCGGCTACCGGTTGACCGGCCAGAAGGCGTGGATCTCCAACGGCGGCGTCGCGGAGTACTACGTGATCTTCGCCACCGTCGATCCCGGCCGCCGTTCGAAAGGCGTGACCGCGTTCCTGCTCACGAAGGACGGGCTGACCTTCGGACCGCCGATGCGGAAGATGGGCCAGCGGGCGATCACCAACACCGAGATCTTCCTCGACGGCGTCTTCGTGCCCGAGGAGGACCGGCTCGGCGACGAGGGCCGCGGGTTCCACGGCTTGATGCGTACCTTCGAGATCTCACGGACCGTCCTCGCCGCGTCGGCCACCGGGCTCGCGCGGGCCTGCCTGGACCTGGCCACGAGCTACGCCCGCGACCGGGTCCAGTTCGGCAAGCCGATCATCGAGCACCAGGCGGTCGCCTTCCGGCTCGCCGACATGGCCGCCAAGATCGAGGCGTCGCGGCTGCTCACCTGGCGTGCGGCCAAACGCCTCGACGCCGGGCTGCCGTGCGCCGCGGAGTCGGCCATGGCCAAGCTGACCGCCAGTGAGACGGCCATGTTCTGCTCCTGGGCGGCGGTGCAGACACTCGGCGGGTGGGGCTACTCGCGAGAATTCCTGGCCGAGAAGTGGATGCGCGACGCCAAGCTGGAGGAGATCGAGGAGGGCACCTCCGACATCCAGCGTTTGATCATTTCGAGGTTCCTGCCGTGAACCCCCTCTTCGCCCCCGACTCGATCGCGGTCTTCGGCGCCTCCGACCGGCCGGGGTCCTGGGGCCGTCACCTCGCCGAGGGCGCGCTGCGGTCCGGTGTGGACGTCCAGCTGGTCAATCCCCGCCCCGGCCGTCTGCATACCGTCGCGTTCACGCCCGCGCCGGAGCGGCCGATCGACCTCGCGGTCATCGCGGTGCCTGCCGTCGGCTTCGCGGCCGCCGTCGACGTCGCCCTGGCCGCGGGCGCGCGATCCGTCGTCGGGATCACCGCCGGCCTGTCTCGCTCCGAGTCCCATCAGGTCGCCCAACTGGTACGCGATCAGGGCGCGACCCTGCTCGGTCCCAACTGTCTCGGCGTCTACGACTCACGAAGCGGCCTGAGCCTCCTGTGGGGTGAGCTGCCGCCGGGCGACGTCACGCTGTTCTCCCAGAGCGGCAATCTGGCGCTGGAACTCGGCGTGATCGCGCGCCGATCCGGGCTCGGGTTCCGGAGGTTCGCCTCGCTGGGCGACTGCGCCGGCCTGCGTACGGCTGATCTGCTGCCCGAACACGGCGGCGCGCGGGCGATCGCGCTCTACCTCGAAGACTTCACCGACGGCCGGACGCTGATCGACCGGGCCGCCACGATCGTCGACAGTGGAATCCCGGTGGCGCTCCTGGCCGCCGGTCGGTCTGCCGTCGGTGCGGCCGCTGCCAGTACGCACACCGGCGCGCTCGCGGGCGATCACGCCGTTCTGGCGGCCGCCTGCCGGGACGCCGGAATCCGGCTGGTGCGTACGCCGACGGAGTTGATCGAGGCGTGCCGGGTCGTCCCGAGGCTTCGGGGCAACCGCGTCGGGATCGTCGGCGACGGCGGCGGGCATGGCATCCTCGCCGCCGATCTGGCGATCGCCGCCGGGCTGGCCGTCCCACGTCCGCCGGTGGATCTGGCCGGCGCCGGCGAACGGGACATGTCCGCGTACTCCCGGGCTGCCGGCGACCTGGCAGCCACCGGAGACGTGGACTGTGTGCTGCTCACCGGCTATTTCGGCGGCTACAGCGCGGACGATCCGGCCATGGCCGAGACCGAACTCGCGGTGGCGGGCGAGATCAGCGACGGTGCCGCCGACGGAGGTGTCCCGGTGGTGGTGCACAGCTTCGCCGGGTTCCCGCCGAGCGGGCCGTCGGCCAGCGTACGGCGGCTGGCGGCGGCCGGCATTCCGGTCTGGCCAGCCGTCGAGCACGCGATCGGGGCGCTCGCCCACGCGGCGACCCCGGCGCGAGGCGTACCGCCGTTGGTGTCCGCGGTGGATGCAGCGTCGTCCGGAGTGGACGCGGTGCCGCCGGGCGACTGGTACTTCGCCGGTCGGGCACTCCTGCCCGAGGTCGCCTTCGCCGACGCCGAACCGGTACGCGACGCCGCCGAGGCGGTCGCGGCGGCCGAGCGCATCGGCTATCCGGTGGTGCTCAAGGCGTTGGGCCGGGCGCACAAGTCCGACGACGGCGGCGTCGTCCTCGGACTGCGCACCGCGGCTGCGGTGACCGCCGCGTTCGGCCGGCTGCCCGCCAGTTCCGCGTACGCCGTCGAACGGCAGCATGATCTCGCCGAGGGCATCGAGCTCCTGGTCGGCGCTCGGATCGATGCCTGCTTCGGCCCGGTCGTCGTGGTCGGCGCGGGCGGGCTGCTCACCGAGGTGCTCCAGGATTCCGCTGTCGCGCTCGCCCCCGTCGACGCGTATCGGGCCGGCGACATGCTGCGCGAACTGCGGTTGTTCCCGCTGCTCGCCGGGCATCGCGGGCGACCGGCCGTCGATGTGACCGGGGTGACCAGCGTGATCGAGGCGGTCTCCCAGGCGATCTGCCGGACGGCCGGGCTCGCCGCGCTGGAACTCAACCCGGTACTCGTCACATCATCGGGGGCTGTGGCGCTGGACTGTCATGGAGAAAATGTTTCATGACTCATAGCCTGAGCCAGCCTGGCGGTGCCCAGCTGACCGGTGCGGAAACACTGGTGGCCAGCCTCGCCGCGCACAAAGTGGACACCGTGTTCGGCATCCCCGGCACCCATAACCTGGAGATCTACCGGCATCTGGCGGGCTCGAAGATCCGGCACGTCACCACCCGCCACGAGCAGGGAGCCGGATACGCCGCCGACGGGTACGCCCGGACCTCGGGTCGCCCCGGCGTCGCGCTGGTCACGACCGGACCGGCGCTGCTCAACATCACGGCGGCGCTGGCGCAGGCGTACTCGGACTCGGTGCCGGTGCTGGCCGTGTCGCCCGGCATGCCGCTACGCCACCCCCAGCGCGGGACCGGGTTGCTGCACGAGATGCGCGACCAGCGAGCGGCGCTGGCCAACATCGTGCGGTACTCGCACCGGGTGAGCAGCCACGCCGAGCTGACCGAGGCGGTCGCCCAGATCTTCGCCGACTTCGCCGCCGAGCGACCTCGGCCGGTCCATCTGGAGATCCCGCTCGACCTGCTCGCCGAGAGCGCTCCGGTCAGCATCGCGCCGCCGTTGCGGATCGCGCGCCGCCGGGCCGACGAAGCCCAGATCGTCCGGGCGGCGACGCTGCTCAACGGCGCCCAGCGGCCCGGCATCCTGGCCGGCGGCGGCGCACGGGGCGCCGCCGCTCAGGTGATCGCGATCGCCGAACTCCTCCACTGTGGAGTGCTGACGACGGCCAACGGCAAGGGCGTCATGCCGGAGAACCATCCGCTCAGCCTGGGCGCCGCCGCGCATCTGCCGGCCGCCGGCGAATGGCTGGCCGAGCGCGACGTGCTGCTCGCAGTCGGGACGGAGATGGCGCCCAGCGACTTCTGGCACGAGCCGCCCGCCCCGCGCGGGGAGGTCATCCGGATCGACCTCGATCCCACCCAACTGCTCATCAACGCCCGCCCGGCCCTGCCGATCTGCGGCGACGCCACGGCCGCCCTCGAAGACCTGCTGCCACTGCTGAAAGCCGCCGACGGGATCACCGTGGAGGCCGCTGCTTCCGGCGTACAAGCGAAGATTCGAGCGGAAGCCCGCGCCGAGGGCGCGCGCTGGACGGCGTGGATGGACGCGCTGGCCGGAGCTTTGCCCAAGCGCGCGCTGGTGCTCGCGGACAACGCGATGGCGGGGTATTACGGCGCGTTGGGCAACCTGCCGGTGCACGAGCCCGGCGCGTTCGGCTTCCCCACGGGCTTCGGCACCCTGGGGTACGCGTTGCCTGCGGCGATCGGCGCGAAGGTGGCGCGGCCGCGCCGGCCGGTCGTGGCGCTGTGCGGCGACGGCGGCCTGATGTTCAGCTGTCAGGAGATCGCGACCGCCGCGGCCGAAGGCGTCGCCCTGCCGATCGTCGTCTTCGTCAACGGGGGATACGGCGAGATCCGCGCCGAGATGCGCGCGGCGTCGATCGACCCGATCGGCGTCGACCTGCCGGTGCCCGACCTGATCGCGCTCGCGACCGCGCTCGGCGGGGCAGGGTTCGCCGTGCGCACGCCCGATGAGCTGCGCAGCCTGGTCAAGGCGAGCCTGGAACACCCCGGGCCGACCCTGCTCGTGGTGGAGGAAGAGGCCCCCTAGTGTCCTATCTGGAAGTCACCTGGACCGACGAGGTCACCGGCGTCCGCGGCTACCTGGTCGTGGACGCGCTGCGCCAAGGCGTGTCCAGCGGCGGCCTGCGCATGCGCGCGGGCTGCACCCTCGACGAGGTACGCGACCTGGCCCAGGGGATGACCCTGAAAGAGGCGGTCGTCCGCGTCCCCGGCGACCGCTACCAGCCCTTCGGCGGCGGCAAGGGCGGCATCGACTGCTCGCCCCACCACCCGGACGCGCGCGGCGTGCTGCGTCGCTACCTCCAGGCGATGCGCCCGCTGCTGGAGACGATCTGGTCCACCGGCGAAGACCTCGGCGTACGCCAGGACATGCTGGACGAGCTGGCGGGGGAGATCGGACTGCGGTCCACCATCGAGGCGGCTCTCCAGCTCCTGCCCGACCCGGAAGCGGGGCTGGCGCAGGTCAAGGCGGGCTTCGCCGTCGACGTCGACGGGATCAGCCTGGCCGACCTCGTCGGCGGCTACGGGGTCGCGACCTGCGCCCTGACCGCCCTGCCCGCTGGCTTGTCCACCCCGCGCGCGGTGATTCAAGGGTTCGGCTCGATGGGCGGGGCGACCGCCCGCTTCCTGGCGCGAGCCGGAGTGCTCGTAGTCGGGATCGCCGACGCGGACGGGCTCGTCGTCAACCCGTCCGGCCTCGACGTGGAGCACCTGCTGCGCCATCGAGACGGCTTCGGCAGGATCGACCGCTCCGCCCTGGCGCCCGGCGACGTCGTCTCGGCGGACTCTTGGCTGGACGTGCCCTGTGACATCCTCGTCCCCGCCGCCGTCTCGTACGCCATCGACTCCTCGAACGCCTCCGCTGTGCAAGCTCGGTTGGTGGTCGAGGCGGCCAACGTCGCCACCACCCCCGCCGCTGCCGCCGCCCTGCACGCTCGCGGCGTCGTCGTGCTGCCCGACTTCGTGGCCAACGTCGCCACCAACGCGTGGTGGTGGTGGACGCTGTTCGGCGACATCGCGCCGACCGCCGGAGCGGCGTACGCCAAGATCTCCTCCGTGCTCGGGACGCTGACCCGGTCGGTCCTCGCGCACGCGGCCGCGGACGGCGTTCCTCCGCGTGAAGCGGCGACGGCCATCGCCCGCTCCCGCCTTTCGTGACCCGCTTCTGCTCGCCGCTCATCTCGGGGGGGCATGATCATGGTCACTTCCATGTCGCCATAGCGACGTCAAACTGAACCTGATCATGGACTGGCCCGAGGGCGGCTCGCCGCCGTGTGATGTGATCGGGGGTGCGGGGGCGTCATCGACCACATTCCCGGCGGCTCGCATACGCGCTCCGCGGCGGGAATGGATCACGAAGCGCACGCGTTGTGCGCTTTGTACGTGTGCGGACCGTGAGAGGTTTACGACTGTGCGAGACCCGCAGGAACTCTTCGAGCTGGCGCCCGAGCTGACCGGGCCCGAGGCGGCTGACCTCGGGCGGCCGGTGCTGCTGCACGCCCTGAGCGGGTTCATCGACGCCGGCGGGGCCGGCCGGTTGGCCCGTGAGCATCTGCTGGACGTGCTGGAGCCCGCGCTGCCGGGCCAGTCGGTGGTCGCCTCGTTCGACATCGACCAGCTGCTCGACTATCGGGCGCGCCGCCCGCTGATGGACTTCGCCGCCGACCACTGGGAGACCTACGACGATCCCCGGTTGGAGCTGCACGCCCTGCGCGACCATGACGGCACCCCGTTTCTGCTGCTCACCGGCCCGGAGCCGGACATGCAGTGGGAGCGGTTCATCGCCGCGCTGAGGATGCTCATCGATCGGCTCAACGTCCGCGTCACCGTCGGCATCCACGCCATTCCCATGTCCGTGCCGCATACGCGGCCGGCGGGGGTCACCGCGCACGGCACGCGCGCGGAGCTGATCGCGGGTTACGAGCCGTGGATCGATCGGGTACGCGTACCGGCGAGTGTGACGAACCTGCTGGAGTTCCGGCTGGGCCAGATCGGGCTGGACGCGATCGGGTTCGCCGCGCACGTTCCGCACTATCTGGCCGAGGGGGAGTACCCGCCGGCGGCCGAGCTGCTGCTGACCTCGGTCTCCCGGGCGACCGGGCTGCTGCTGCCCGCCGACGAGCTGCGGGAGGCCGGCGAACGCGTACGCGCCGAGATCGAACGCCAGCTGGTCAGCAACCCGCAGGCGGCGGCGGTCGTGAAGGCGCTGGAGGAGCAGTACGACGCGTTCACCCGCGGCCGGGACGTCAGCCTGCTGACCGATCCGGTGCCGCTGCCGACCGCCGACGAGCTCGGCGCCGAGCTGGAGAAGTTCCTGGCTGAGCATTCGCGGCGAGACCAGGGCGAATAGTTCACCCGGATTTAGGCGTTTCGAGGGCGGTTTTCCTGGCGGGGGACCGCCCTCAGCGCTATCCTTCATCTCCCCTGCTCGCAGAAAGGCCCCCTGAGCAGGCGAGATTCGAAGGGAGGGCGCGATGAGCCGGCTGCATCTGTTCGACATGGACGGCACGCTGATCCGCGACTCCTCGGCCAACATCGAGCTGGCCAAGGTCATCGGCAAGGTGGACGAGTTTCGATCGCTGGACGGCCAGTTCGCCACCGGCGTGGTCGATTCGGCCGAGTACGCGCGCCAGGCGTACGCGATGTGGTCGGCGTTGACGGAGGCCGTGGTGGCCGACGCCTTCGCCCGGGCGCCGTGGCTGGCGGGCATCCGCGACGTCTGGACCGAGATCACCGAGCGCGGTGAGCACTGCGCTGTCATATCTTTGTCGCCGAGTTTCTTCGTCCGCCGGCTGAGTTCCTGGGGCGTGCACGAGGTACGCGCGGCGGTCTTCCCGGACGTGCCGTTCCCGGCCGGGACCACCCTCGACGTGTGCGGTGTGCTGAACCCCCAGTCGAAGGTGACGATCGCCGATGAGCTGGCTGCCCGATACGGTCTGACCAGGGACGACTGTGTCGCGTATGGAGACTCCAAATCGGACAGTGCGCTGTTCGCGGCGGTGCCCGTGCGGGTGGCTGTCAACGGTGACCACCATGTGCGCACACTCGCAACGCATGTCTATGCCGGGGGCGACCTGCGGGAGGCGTACGCCCTCGTACGGTAACCGAAACCGTACGCTCGGCTAATAGTTATCGATGAACCTGGTATTCCGATTTCCGGATATCTGGATTAGCTTGCATGTCGGCTCTCCGATCGAGAGGCGTACCCCCACGCTCGACACCGGATCATCCGAACGGTGGCGGGCGACTCCCCTACCGGAGGTGGACATGCGCAGAATCGTCGCGGGGTTGCTCGGCTTGTCGCTGGCATCCGGACTCGGCACCACGCTGGGTTCGGCTGCGTTGGCGGCGCCTCAGCCGGCTTCCCCCGTCAGCACGGAAGCGACCGGTGACAGTGCGCCGGGCGCAGACGAGCTGCCCAACCCCTTGGAGGACAAGCGAAGGGAGCTGCGCGAGCAAGGCCTCACCGCCGTTCTGAACGGCGAGCGGAAGGCTGAGCAACGCGGCGCGAGCACGGTCGTCAAGGTCGGACAGACGGCCGCCGGCTCCCGCAGCACGTCCTCTGGGAAAGGTAAGAAGGACCAGTACGTGGAGCTGGCCCGCGAGACGACCGACCGGGTCTTCGTGATCCTGGCCGAGTTCGGCGACCAGCGGCACCCCAGCTACCCCGACCAGGACACGGACGCCAACACCGCAGGTCCGGCGACGTTCGAGGGTCCTCTGGTCAACTCGATCCCAGAACCGGACCGCGCGGCCGACAACTCGACCGTGTGGCAGCCCGACTACAACCGGGAGCACTACCAGGAGATGTACTTCGGCACCGGCAAGGGTGTCGAGTCGCTCAAGACCTACTACGAGACGCAGTCGTCCGGGCGGTACAGCGTGGACGGAACGGTCACGGACTGGGTCAAGGTCCAGTACAACGAGGCGCGCTACGGCCGGTCCAACGGCTACCCGTGCGCCAGCAACGTCTGCTCGAACACGTGGGCGCTGATCAAGGACGCGGCCAACCAGTGGTACGCCGACCAGGTCGCCCTCGGCCGCACCGATGCCGAGATCAAGGCGGAACTGGCGACGTTCGACAAGTGGGACCGTTACGACTTCGACGGCGACGGCAACTTCAACGAGCCCGACGGGTACATGGACCACTTCCAGATCGTCCACGCCGGCGGCGACCAGGCCGACGGCGACCCGCAGCAGGGTGAGGACGCCATCTGGAGCCACCGCTGGTACGCGTACACCAACCTCGCGGGCTCGCAGGGCCCGTCGGGGAACCTCCTCGGCGGCACCCAGATCGGCACCTCGGGTCTGTGGATCGGCGACTACACGATCCAGCCGGAGAACGGCGGCCGGAGCGTGTTCTTCCACGAGTTCGGTCACGACCTCGGCCTGCCGGACGACTACAACAACATCTACGGCGGGGACAACAACAACGAGCACTGGACGCTCATGGCGCAGAGCCGACTCGGCGCCAAGGGCGAGCAGTTCATCGGCGACCGCGCCGGCGACCTCGGAGCCTGGAACAAGCTGCAGCTGGGCTGGCTGGACTACGAGACGGTGGTGGCGGGAGCCGGAGTCGGCGGGAACAAGACGCTGACGCTCGGCCCGCAGGAGTACAACTCGGACAAGGCTCAAGGCCTCGTGGTCGTACTCCCGAAGAAGGAAGTCCTCACCGCGTTGGGCGCTCCCGCCGCTGGATCGAAGCAGTGGTGGAGCGGTTCCGGTGACGACTACGCGGCCTCCTTGGCCCGGCAGGTGACTCTGCCGGCCGGCACGGCCTCGCTGTCCTTCCAGGCTCGGTACGACATCGAAGACTGCGGCCCGGACGCGTGTGACTACGCGTACGTGGAGGTCGACGACGGCACCGGCTGGAAGGCCATCCCCGGCAGCATCGCCAACGCGGCCGAGGGCAACGGTATCGACGGCACGCAGGCGGCGTGGACCCCGGCGACCTTCGACCTGTCGGCGTACGCCGGCAAGACGGTCTCGCTGCGGATCCGCTACGCCACGGACGGCGCGGTGGCCGGCAACGACTCGGCGGTGCCGAACGGCATCTTCGTGGACGAGGTCGCCATCACGGCGAACGGTTCGGCGATCTTCAGTGACGGTGCGGAGAGCGGCGACAACGGCTGGACCGCGGCGAACTTCTCCGCCGTCGGGACGTCCATCTCGGCGTTCTTCGACAACTACTACATCGCCGGGCACCGGTCTTACGTCTCCTACGACAAGTACCTCAAGACCGGGCCGTACTACTTCGGCTACCTGAACACGCAGCCGGACAAGGTCGACCACTACGCGTACCAGCAGGGTCTGCTCATCTCCTACTGGGACACGTCGTACGCCGACAACGACACCTTCGCCCACCCCGGCTCCGGCCGGAACCTGTACATCGACTCGCACCCGGTTCCCCTGTACAACCTCAACGGGGTTCCGTGGCGGGCTCGCGTCCAGGTCTACGACGCGCCGTTCAGCCTGACTCGGGCGGACTCGTTCACGCTGCACATCAACGGCGTGGCGAACTACGTCCGTGGCCAGGCGGCGCAGCCGCTGTTCGACGACACCAAGACCTACTGGTACGCCGAACTGCCGAACCACGGCGTCGTCCTGCCGGCGGCGGGGGTCAAGATCCGCGTGCTCTCGGAGAGCGGCACGTCGATCAAGATCCGCGTCACCTCCTGACGCACCGCACCTGCTTCACCTGTTCCGCGAACGGCGTCCGGGCTTGCCCCCGGGCGCCGTTTCGTCTTGTCGGCCCGCTTCGTGTGACGGCTGCCACAGCTGTCACATCCGCTCCTTCGCACCCGTCAGTGCAATGACGAACCGTTGTGAAGGAGAGAAACAATGCAGGCTCGGATGACCAACCCCGTCTCCGTCGTTCCCGGTGCGCTGAAGGCCGTGTACGCGCTGAGCCAGTCGGTCCAGGCGACCGGCGTACCCGGCTCGGTGCTGGAGCTGATCCACTTGCGGGCCAGCCAGATCAACGGCTGCGGCTTCTGCGTGGACTACGGCGTGAAGAGCGCGAAGAAGGCCGGCGAGACCGACGAGCGTCTCCACGGTGTCGCCGCCTGGCGCGAGATGCCGTACTTCACCGACGCCGAACGGGCCGCCCTGGCGCTCAGCGAGTCGATGACCCGCCTCGCCGACCGGGCCGACGCCGTTCCGGACGACGTGTGGGAGGCGGCCGCGAAGCACTACGGTGAGCAGGAGCTGGCCGCGCTGGTGCTGTGGATCGCCACCACCAACTTCTACAACCGGGTCAACGCCACCACACGCCAGCAGGCCGGCTCCCAGACCTGGTGAGCCGCCTTGCCTCCGTTGGCTGCGGATCACGGTTACGCAGGCTGAAACCGGCCGGGATCAGCTGCGTAACCGTGATCCGCACCTGAGGACGGGTCAGGCGTTGAGGGCGAGGGCGAGGGGGTAGACCGCGGACGCGCCGGCCTGGCGTAGCTCGCGGGCGACCAGCGTCGCCGTCCAGCCGCTGTCGACGACGTCGTCCACCAGCAGGATGGGTCCGTCGACAGTAGACAATGCGGAGGCGAGGTCCGCGCCGATCTCGATCGAGCCGTGGACCAGGCGCAGCCGTTGCGCGCTGTTGCCGCCCGCCACCGGGGACAGCGGGCCGAGCGGAGTCGTGAGACCGAGCAACGGCAGGCGGCCGATCTCGGCGATCCGGGCCGCGGCCGACGCGACGAGCTTAGGGCGGCGGCGGGAGCCGATGCCGACCACGCCGGCTGGGCGTACCGGCCAGGGATCGTCGCCCTTGGCCCAGTCCTTCAGCACCTCCACGAGCGCCTTCAGGACGTCGTCCGGGACCGGTCCGTCCCCGGCGTCGAGGAGCGACCGCAGCCGGGGCCCCCAGCCGAGGTCGGACAGCCGGCCGATGGCCCGGCCGGCCGAGGCCTGCTCGTCGGGGGGTACGCGGCCGGACAGGTCGAGGCCGATGGCGGCCAGCCCGGTCGGCCATTGCCGCCGGGGCTCGATCGTGACGCCCGGCCGATGCAGGTACGCCGTCGCCGCCGCGAGCGCCTCTTCGCTGACCGAGGACGCCAGGAACTCCCCGGCGCAGGTGTCGCAGCGTCCACAGGGCGCGGCAGCGGGATCGTCGAGCTGCTGCCGCAGGAAGTGCATCCGGCAGTCCGAAGTGGAGGCGTACGCCAGCATGGCCCGCTGTTCGGACTCCCGGGCGTCGGCCACGCGACCCAGCCGGGTGGTGTCGTAGGACCACTTCTCACCGGTCGCACACCACCCACCGCGTACGCGGCGGACTGCGCCGTCGACGTCGAGGACCTTGAGCATCATCTCCAGCCGCGTACGCCGAAGGTCGACGAGCGGTTCGAGCGCCTGCGTCGACAGCGGTCGGCCGGCCTGATCGAGGACGTCGAGCACGCGGCGTACCTGTTCCTCGGGCGGGAAGGCGAGCGAGGCGAAGTATCGCCAGATCGCGGTGTCCTCCTTGCCCGGCATCAGCACGACGTCCGCCGACTCCACCGCGCGTCCGGCCCGGCCGACCTGCTGGTAGTACGCGATCGGCGAGGCGGGCGCGCCCAGGTGCACGACGAACCCGAGATCGGGCTTGTCGAAGCCCATGCCCAGCGCGGATGTCGCCACCAGCGCCTTGACCTTGTTGTCGAGGAGGTCCTGCTCGGCCTGCCGGCGTTCGGCGTCCTCGGCCTGTCCGGTGTAGACGGCGGCGGAGTAGCCGCGCGACCGCAGGAACTCGGCGGTCTCGCTCGCTCCGGCGACGGTCAGCGTGTAGACGATGCCCGAGCCGGCCAGGCCGTCGAGGTGATCGGCGAGCCAGCCCAACCGGTGGGCCGCCGACGGCAGCGACATGACCGACAGCCGCAGGGAATCCCGGCCGAGCGGACCGCGCAGCACGAGCACGTCCGCGCCGAGCTGCTCGGCCACGTCGGCGCAGACCCGGCCGTTGGCGGTGGCCGTCGTCGCCAGCACCGGAACGCCGCCGGGCAGCTCGCCGAGCAGCGTACGCAGCCGCCGGTAGTCGGGCCGGAAGTCGTGACCCCAGTCGGAGACGCAGTGCGCCTCGTCGATGACGAGCAGGCCGGTCGTGGCGGCCAGCTTCGGCAGCACCCCGTCCCGGAAGTCCGGATTGTTGAGCCGTTCCGGGCTGATCAGCAGCACGTCGACCGCCCCGGCCCGGATCTCGTCGGTGATCTGGTCCCATTCCTCCAGATTCGCCGAGTTGATCGTCCGGGCGCGGATGCCCGCCCGCTCCGCCGCGGCGACCTGGTTGCGCATCAGCGCCAGCAGCGGCGACACGATCACCGTCGGCCCGCTCCCGGTACGCCGGAGCAGGGCGGTGGCGATGAAGTACACGGCGGACTTGCCCCAGCCCGTGCGCTGCACACAGAGCACGCGCTGATGGCGTACGACGAGAGCTTCGATCGCCGTCCACTGATCTTCCCGCAACGTCGCCCCGGCTGCCGCCCCGACCGCGCGCCCCCCATGAGGAGCACCACTGCCTGCTGGGCCGACCAGCTCACGCAGGACCGATTCAGCCTGATCACGCAGCTCCACGCCACAGACACTACAGGCGGACCCTCCGAACGGCGGTTGCCGCTGCAGTGGATCGATGAAATCGTTTGCGCCGTGACCTTGATCCTCGCCGGGCCTGCGCAGACCGCGGTGCACCGGCCGACCGAGTTCACCCTGGACGGGGTGCGTCCCGCGTACCAGATGGGGGAAGAAGAGCCGATCATGACGGTGACCGGCCCCGCCGGACTGAGCACCGCGGTGCCGGCCTTTCCCCACGAGGCCGGGTGGCGGGTGCGGTTCGCGCCGCCGCTGCCGGGTCACTGGCAGGTGGTGGCCAGTCACGGACGGGAGCTGAGTCCGCCGCTGGGGTTGGACGTCGACCCCGATCCGACGGCGCGCGGGGCGATTCACTCCCAGGATGGGGCATTTCGCTATGAGTCGGGCGAGCCGTTTCTCCCGCTCGGCGCGGACCTCGGCCCGCTCGCCGACGCCCAGGCGCGGCTGGCCGAGCTGGCGGCGGCCGGCGCGACCGTCACCCGGCTCGCCGCCGAGCCGCCAGG